>CANHMG010000012.1 GCA_947461795.1 Flavobacteriaceae bacterium
GGTGTAGCAATAAACACTGGATTGAGGGTCAGCTGAAACCACAATGGCAGAAGGCTGTGTGATGGTGAAGGTTTGTGTTTTCGTGCAGCTATTAGCATCCGTAACGGTACAGGTCCAAGTGCCTGCTGATAATCCGGTGACTGAAGGGGTTCCGTCGCCTGTCGGATTTCCCGGTGTCCAATCATAAGTATATACTGGTGTTCCACCGGAAGTATTGACCGATGCGGCACCATTGGATCCGCCGTTGCACGAAACATTAGTTTGAGATGCAGCTGAAACCACAATGGCCGTAGGCTGTGTGATGGTAAAGCTTTTTGTTATGGTTGATAATGCATTATCCGTTATCGTGCATGTGTAAGTAATAGCACACAAACCCGACGCGGTTGCCGTAGTGCCACCACTTGGTGCCCACGAGTACGTATAGGGAGCAACACCACCGCTGGCCACTACCGTAGCGCTTCCGTTACAACCTTCATTGCAAGATGTATTGACTTGTGATTGTGTCGCGGTAAGGAGAGGAACAAGGTAACCATTGATCAACTGCCAACCCGCAGGCAGCGCTGATGGAGTACCTATGATACCGCCTGACACAACTCTGGTCAAGTTCGCACCGGTCAGGTTTGCACCGGTCAGGTTCGCATTGGTTAGGTTCGCACTATCAAGGTACGCATTAGTCAGGTTCGCATTAGTCAGGTTCGCACCGCTCAGGTTCGCACTGGGTAGTAACGCATTCCTCAGGTTCGCACCGCTCAGGTTCGCACCGCTCAGGTTCGATAAACCCAGGGACGCACCGCTCAGGTTCGCACCGCTCAGGTTCGCACCGCTCAGGTTCGAAAAAGGAAAGGAGTTACCTTCCTTATTGCAGCCTGACCAGTTGACAGATGGTGCGGGCGGAGCGCTGCAATTCTGTGCCTGAACCGAAAAGAAGCTTACACTCAGTAATAGCATGATTGCTGTAAAAAGGAATGCCTTAAAAACACCTTTTTTAAATGTAATTGTTTTCATACTGTAATTCATGACCCATAATTGTTGTTACATCACTACAGGTATGGGTTTTTAGCCCCGTAGTGACTTTGATTTAAGAAAATAGCCAGCACCGATAAGGTACCGCAAAAAGGATAAACTTGGGGTCTAGTCCTATTGTTTGAATAGCGCATAAAGTCTATTCGCATTTTGGAAAAGAGGGTGAACTCATTTCCTTTTTTATCCTGAAAAAAGTAAAAAAACACCGTGGCTAAGACGTCCAAATGCATCTCTTTTTTCAAAATACGAAACAATAGTACTTATTTATTTTGCACAGTATCAAAAAATGTCACGAACTCGCCGTTTCATGTCACGAACGAATCATAACATGCAAAAAACATCGACGAAATGCATCTTTGGGATTTTAAAAATACAGCAAACAACAGAATCGTCACTTCCAATTTAATATCAAATGACGCTGATATTTTAGAAATAGATTGGCTCGTTTATGGAGGGAAATCGAGGACACTATTGCGACAGTTAATACAGGTCGGCAACCCTCTAAAACCTATAATAAATTAAGGAACTGAAGCGAGAGAGGGAAAGAGACAATTACCGCAAAAAAGTTGTTAATGCAACAAGCTTTTTAAAGTATTTCTTTTTCAAAAAAAGGCAGCTGGCGTAATGCTAAATGACAATCGTTATGCAAAAGCATATCGCTTAGCATGCAAAGTGAAGCACAAGCACATCGGAAAAGAACGTGGCTACATTTTCGAAATGCGCTACGCTCCCTTTAAATAATTTAGAAATTGACATAAAAAAACCTCCCGATAGGAAGGTTTTTATTGATAGGAACAAAATTATTTCGTCATCAAATCTTGCAGCGGTTTCAACTGGTCTAAGTCGATATCCGCTTCTTTCAAGACCGAAATCATATTGAATATCATGGTCGGATTCATGTCTTTTCCTAGAACACGAACAACCGCAAAACCATTTTCTTTTTTGTTGGCAAAAAAAACAAACTCATCAATGTGCTCGTCATCGCCAATAAAACTAATTGAAGCACCTTCTTGCCCAGAACCGAACTTCATCAGTTGCTGGTACTTTTCATCTTTCAAAATCGAATTGACGTTGGCGCGTTCTAATTCAAATTGCGCCTTGTTTTTGTCGTTTAGTTTGAAGGCTAAAATGTTCATCTTGTCAAACGAACCCAGCGCTTCTTTTTGAGTTGCAGTCAACTTTGATTTATCGATGTTTAGAATACTCGGCGAAAGATCCAATGCAATGAAATCTTTACTTTCAGATTTGTCAACAAAATAGCGTTGTAAACTTGGTTCTGATTGGCAACTGTTGAGGACTAATAGCGCCACATATAGCACAATGTAAGGAATACATCTCATGATATACTATTTTGGACCTTTAGAACCTTTGGTCGCTTTTTTCAAATCGTCCCCACCTGGAAATCTCATTTTATCGGTCAAAACTGAAATTTCATTCAGATCGAAATCACCTGTCAAAGACATTAATACGGTATCCTCATTTCTACTGCCTTCAATGAACATTAACAGTTCTCTTATCTGAGTGTCTTTGGCTCCAGATTTTACCATGATTTTGATATTTCTACCATTTTCATTCACACGCATTAATTCTTCTAAACCTGACGTTTTAATATATTTGTCAGCGGCAGATTTCATTTCATTTTCAACTCGTGTGCTCTTTGTTGTAAATACTTTCAGATTGTCTAATTTCTTAATCAAATTGAGATACTGCTGCGCTTCTTTATCAGAAGTGTCCATTTTAACCTTACTCATGAGGTCGAACATTTTCTTATTGACGATAATGGAAGTCACATCGTCTTGACCGTCAAATTTATCAAATGCTCCTTGAGCAAAGAATGGGCTTGACATTAAAACCAGTACTACAGTGATTGCAAATTTTTTCATTTTTTTTGATTTTTGATTTTTCCGTTACGCTCGATTAATTAATTTTCTTAATATCAAATGCCTCGGGTGATTATTAAATATTGAATTGATTTCTGTGGTAAATTCTAATTTTCTGAAACAAATATTTTGTCTCGAGTATCTTCATAGGTTTGAACGTATCGAACGCTTTCTATTCCTGTATTCACATGATTAGAAAGTAGTTCCAGCGCTTTTTGTGTTTCTTCAAAAGCAACTTGCGGATCATCATAAGTTCCTAATTCAGAAGTTGCTTTTGTGCTGGAGTAATTTTGGAAAGTATAAATTCCTATTCCTAATAGTACAATCACTGAGGCTGCAATAGACAACCATTTGACAGGGTTATTTTTAGATTTGAATAAAGGTAATTTTTGTTCAAATTCCTGTTTTGATGTATTCGACAAATACGCAAATAAAGGTTGATATTGAACCAAATTCGAAGCAATATCTGAAGAAGAAAAGTAGTCTTTTAATACTATTTCTTCTGCAAGTGTTGTTTCGCCTTCAAAATATTTAGTGACGAGTAATGTTATTTTATCCGATTCCATAATGATGTGTTTTGGTCATAAATTCACGTATTGTTTTTCTTGCTCTGGAAAGTGCAACCCGTATCGCGGTTTCATTCATTTCTAATATTTGAGCTATTTCTGAAAATTCATATTGCTCAATATCCCGCATTTGAATTATTAAACGTTGTTGCTCTGGCAATTCATTAATAATTTTCTCTACCCAATTCAAACTATCCGTATCTTCTAATTGTTGTTGCAAACTTGGCTGTCTGTCGGTATAATTCGAATGTACAATTTGCAAATTGGTGGCTCTTTTCGACTTCAATTGATCCAAACAATAATTCTTTGTAATGGTCATTGCGAATGCTTCAACGCTGGAGTAACCATTCAAACTTTCATTCTTATTCCATAATTTAACCAAAACTTCCTGAGTAGCATCTTCTGCTTCTTCCGTACTTACGAGTAATCGCTTTGCCAATCGAAAGACTTTATCTTTGAAAGGAGCTATAACTTGTAAGAACTCATTTTGGTTCATATGTGTAAATTTTATTTTTTAGCGGTCACATATGGTATCGCCTTTTTACTAATAGGTGTTTGTTTGCACAAACTTGTCGTTAATGGCGATTTCATAAAATACAATTAATTTGAAAGTGTTAGAGTCAAGACGAGCCCTTTAATATTTTGTTACAAAGAAGCGAAAATAATTTCAAATGAATTAAATTTACTCACGCTATGAAATATACTTTATGAAAAAATATTTTAATTATTTACCGTGTATACTATTGTTAGCCTTTGCTTTACAAAGCTGTGAAGTACAAGACGACAACAATGTCCCAGAGGATATTGCCATTAATAATTTTGTTTGGAAAGGTTTGAATTTGTATTATTTATGGCAAGCTGATGTTCCCAAATTAGCAGATGACAGATTTGCCAATCAATCAGATTTAAATACTTATTTGTATGGATTTTCTAGACCAGAAGATTTATTTCAACAACTGTTAAACAAACCTAGAAGTTTGTATCCTAATCCTGGTGAAGCTATCGATCGCTTTAGTGTGATTTTTTCAGATTATAATGAATTAGAAGGGATTCTTTCGGGAACCACTAAAAACAATGGGGCTGATTTCGGCTTATTTTATAAAGACGCAACGCAAACTTCAGTCTTTGGAGTCGTACGCTATATTTTCCCAAATTCAGATGCTGCTGCTAAAAACGTTCAACGGGGTAACATCTTTTATGCTATTAATGGAGTATCATTAACCAAAGAAAATTACAGTTCACTTTTAAACAATGATACGTATACTATGAATTTTGCCACTTACGATTCTGGAAACATCACTCCGAACGGGCAATCAGTTAGTTTAACCAAATCGGTGCTTTCAGAAAACCCAGTCTATCTAAATACTGTAATTAATTCAGGCACCCACAAAATTGGATATTTAATGTACAATGGTTTTTATCCGAATTATGAATCCCAATTGAATGCCGCTTTTAGCTCTTTAAAATCGCAGGGCATTACTGAATTGGTTTTGGACCTTCGCTACAATTCTGGAGGATCTGTAGCGACAGCTACACGAATAGCAAGTTTAATTACGGGTCAATTTACCAATCAAATTTTTGCAAAAGAACAATGGAACGCCAAACTAGAAGATTATTATAACAGTACCAATCCGAGTACATTGTTGAATTTATTCACCAATAAACTTGGAAACAGCGAAACATTAAACAGTTTGAATTTGAGTAAAGTGTATGTTCTCACTACCAAAAGCACTGCATCTGCAAGCGAATTAGTCATCAATGGATTAAAACCGTATATCAACGTAGTTCAAATTGGAGATATTACTACAGGAAAAAATGTGGGTTCGATTACACTCTATGATTCGCCTTCTTTTTCTAAAACAGGCAGTAGCACCAAACATCGTTATGCGATGCAACCCATTGTTTTGAAAATCGTTAATAAAATAGGTTTTGGGGATTACATTAATGGATTAGATCCTACGATTCTTCTCAAAGAAGATTATGGAAACTTAGGAGTTTTAGGCGATACTACTGAGCCTTTATTAAATGCAGCGATCAATGCCATCATTGGGAGCGGAAGACCCACTCCACAAAAAAGAGTTCGAAGTTTCGAAACACTGCAAGATACTCGAACAATTACGCGTTTGAAAAGTGAAATGTATGTGGATGATTTTCAAAACCGATAAAAATAAAAAGGCCTTCAATTAGAAAGCCTTTTAGTTACTTTATCTTAATTTATCATTGATTGAAATAAAAACCAGAAGGTCCAATTCCTACGGTATGACTTTTTTGCAAAGTCCCAATCGGGCTATTGCCTGAATTCCCTAAAGAATAAATATTCACGGTTCCATTCTGATCATAAATAGTATAACCTGAAACATAAATATGGTAATTTTTGATTGCAAAACCATAAAGTGTTGGAATATCAGCTATGAATTTTGGTGTTGTAGGAAGTGCTGTAGCATCAATTGGCATGCTGTAAACTGCCGAATTAATGGTGTAGAACAATTTCGAATCTGCTATCTCTAAATTGGCTGGATGTGTTGTAACGGCTCCAAAATCGAATGATTTCAATAATTGGTTATTCGTTAAATTAATTTGCAACAATTTTCCAGAAGTTTCAGCAGGGGCATAATTTGGATTTCCTGCACATGTAATCCACAATGAACTTCCATCAATTTGCATAGCATTAGGAATATCACCTACTAAAATTGAGGATACCGAATTATTCGTAGTATTAATAACGGAAATCGTATTGCCAAAATGATAGCCACCGCTATGCGCAACATATAACGTCCCTGCGTTTTCAATGATTTTATCAGGCCCTTCCGTAACTGGAATGTTAGCTGTTATTGCATTCGAAATGGGGTCAATAACAGCAACATAATCATCCGTTGCATCCGTTCCGTCTCCCCAATTGGTTACATAACCTTTCCCATTCGAAAAAACTATATACCTTGGATTGCTTAAACCTGTTGAAATTGTAGCCACACTTTCCATTGTATACCGATTTACAATTTCAATAGTATTTGAAATATTCATAACGATATAGGCGTATTGATTGTAAAATCCAATACTTTGAGCCGTATCACCTAATATTTTTGGAGCATTTACTACCCCAAAAATATCATTTTGAAGTGTATTCAAATCAAAAGATATGTATGAAATCGTTGAATTATTGGCGTTAGCCGCTCCTTCGTTAACAACTAAAACACCACTGTCATAACTTCCCAAAGGGACATATTTTTGGGGTTCTTCTACTTCATTAGAACAAGCGTTTAATAAAATTAAGCCGATTAAAGCTCCAAAAAGAAATTTGTAAATTTTCATAGTTTTTAAAAATTAAAGATTAAATAAAGAGCATAATTTATTCCTGGCATCGGTCGTTGCGATACACTTTGATAGTTTTTGTTCCAAAGATTGAGTACTTGAAAACCTAATTTATAAGTGGCAACTTTTCCTAAAATGTAATTCAAATTCAAATTTGAAATTTGATATTCCTCAAGAAAATTCTTGTTATCGCTAGATGTAAAGACATATCCAGTAAACAAATATTGGTAATTTAAAGTCATTTTCCGAAAAGAATAGGCTAAACTCGAATTGAATTTATGAAAAGGAACATAAACCAACTGTTTCTCTGTTTGATTATCTTCCGAAACAGTATATCCATAATTGGCATTGAAGTCAATCGCATGATTTTGACTTTTTTTATTCCAATTGAAAGTCAATTCCGCACCGTAAACGGATACTTTCGCTATATTATTGGGCCTCCATGTCCCACTTTGATTTGGTTTCCATTGAATTAAATTGTCAATTTTTTGATAATATATCGTTCCAGAAATTGACACATTCTTGAATTTTAAATATTGCCCAAGTTCGCCTTGATAGGAATTTTCAGGTTTTAAATTTGGATTTCCTAAACCTACCCAATATAAATCATTGAATGTAGGAATTCGGAAATTTCGGGAGAAATTGGTAACCAAAGTATAGTGATTACTGAGTCGATGATGTGTTCCAAAAGAAAACAAAAACGGGCTATCATAAGACGATGTTATTTCCTTTCTTCCGCTCAATTCATACGAAAAGTAACGAAAAACCTCTTGTTTTAATAAAACAGTAACAACTCCAATTTCCCTTGTGTTTGTTCGTATTTGAGAGCCAATTCCTTTGGTTTGAGTAAATTCTAAAATTGTATTAAAAGTAATGGAAGGCGTAATTTCATATAGAAAATCCTGTTTCACAAGTTCAGTTTCGGTTTTGGAAGTTTCAAAATTACCCTTAAGTGCATTTTCAAAATAATTATAGTGTTCCCCCAAGAATGCAACTTTCAATTTAGAAGTTACTTTTCCTAAAAACCAATTCCATTCTATTAAATTTCGATAATTGTAATCACGATACTTACTTTTAGAAACAGCACTTAATGTTCCTGAAAAATGTCGCTCGCTTTCATAAAATTGGCTGTAGAATTTTAGTGTATGAAAGAGGTTCAGTCGATATCCTAAACTCGCATTCATACTGGTATTATAAAATTGGCCATTCTCGTTCTTTTGATTTTTTGTACCTAAATAGTCATAATTATTGGTCGAACTATTTCTTGAAATGCTTATTTGATTGGCTACTTTTTTGTTTGAAAAGTTAATTTTGTAATTGGACAGAAAAGTGTTAAAACTTCCATAGGATAAGAACAATTCATTTTGAAATTGATTCTTAAAAGTCAATTCATTATTCAAATGGATGCTTCCTCCAATAGCACTACTGCCATAAATGGAACTTCCACCACCCGACCGGACCGTAATTGAAGTATAATCTCTTGTGGTTATCGTATTAAAATCAGTCTGACCATTGAGTTGTGAATTGATATTAATTCCATTCCAAATTACCGCAGTTTGTTGCGCTGTAGTGCCTCGAAAAGAAGGAGACGAAACCATACCTAAACCATTTTCTTTAAAATAAATTATTGAATTATAATTCAATAAAGAGGTTAAAGAAGCTCCGTTTTTAGCAATAATCGAATCATTCAAAACAGCAACCGATTGGGTATTGGAAAAATTTTTAAGTTGTGAATCAGAGACAAAAACTTCTTTCAAGGTCACAATAGAATCATTTTGCGCACAAACCATTTGGCACATCATCAAAATCCAAAATAAAAACAGCTTTTTCGCAGTCATAATTTCAGAATCTTTTTCCCGAAGATTCGATATTCGTTACAAAAAAAGGCAGGTCTCCTGGCTTGCGTCTTGTTGTTTCCCTTCCCATTCAAATGAACAGTGGTCTTGTAGTTAACAACAAGCTTTCTAGCTTACAGTTGCGGGAACAGCTTAGGTTTTGAACCTAATTCCCTTTTAATGTGATTGAATAAAATTTCAAATCACAACCTTAATTCGAGGGCAAAGATAACCTTATCTGGATGAATTAAAAATTAAATTTGAAATTTAAATTGGATTACAACTACCTTTGTCCCGCTTGAAAAATCATCCTATGAAAACAGTTTTCCTGAAATTCTCTTTACTTTTAGTGATGGTACTTGCTGTTGGATGTAAACCAAATACGGCAAATAAAAATTCAAGTTTTTCAAATGCTAGCAATCAAATAAAATACGCAAAAGGGTTAGCTATCTATAAATACAATGGTTTTTCAATTTTAAAAATTAAAGATCCTTGGCCCAATGCAGCTAAAGAATACACCTATATTCTTCAAGAAAAAAACGGAATTATTCCTGATAGTTTACAACAAAATCCTATCATTCCGATTCCACTCAAAACAATCGTAGCCACCTCAACAACTCACATTCCGTCTTTAGAAATGTTGGGTGTCGAAAATACGCTTGTTGGTTTTCCAAATACAGCTTATATTTCTTCTGAAAAAATGAGACGCCGAATTGATTTAGGGAATATTCGCGATGTAGGGAACGACCAAAGTTTCAACACAGAACTTTTAATTGAATTAGCTCCAGCTGCTATAATCGGTCAAGGAATTGACAATAACAATCCGGCTTTAGACAATTTGCAAAAAAGCGGTTTAAAAGTTATCTTCAATGGCGATTGGAACGAATCTTCTCCATTAGGAAAAGCAGAATGGATAAAGTTCTTTGGTGCACTTTACGGTTTAGAATCAAAAGCAAACTTTCTCTTTAATTCGATTGAAACTGACTATTTAAAAACGGTAGCATTAGCTCAAAAAACCACTGCAAAACCGACTGTTTTTTCGGGAGCTGTTTTTGAAAATCAATGGTATATGCCTCAAGGAAATAGTTGGGGTGCACTTTTTATAAAAGAAGCAAACGCGAACTATTTGTGGAGTGAAACCAAAGGAACAGGAAGCTTATCCTTGTCCATTGAATCTGTTTTGGTAAAAGCACAAAATGCCGATTTCTGGATTGGACCTGGACAATTTACTTCTTTGAAAGAAATGACAGCTGCCAATCCACATTACGCTCAATTTAAAGCATTTCAAACAAAAAATGTATATTCGTATAGTACAAAAAAAGGAAAAACAGGCGGGCTTATTTATTATGAATTAGCTCCTAATCGACCTGATTTAGTATTAAAAGACATGATTAAAATTTTACATCCCGAAGTACTTCCCAATTACAAATTATACTTCTTTGAAAAATTACAATAAATGCAAAAGAATTCAAAACATAGGTTTCTTTACATATTGCTATTTATAGTGACCATTTTTCTATTTGTTTTAGACCTCAGCTTTGGTTCGATTACAATTCCATTTAAAGAAATTTTGAACACCTTAACAGGCGGAACAGCTACGAAAAGTACTTGGGAGTATATCATTCTCAATTACCGTTTACCAAAAGCTATTACGGCTATTTTAGTCGGAATGGGATTGTCAATTAGTGGGTTGTTAATGCAAACTCTATTTAGAAATCCATTGGCCGGCCCATATGTTTTAGGGTTGAGTTCGGGTTCGAGTTTGGGTGTTGCCCTAGTCATTTTAGGAGCCCGATTTATGCCTCCATATTGGAACGATTTATTCGTGTCATCTTACGGAATTATTATCGCATCCTGTTTGGGAAGTGCTTTAGTTTTGCTCTCGGTTTTGTTTGTTTCTCAACGATTGCGCGATACTATGGTCATCTTAATTGTTGGGTTGATGTTTGGTAGTTTTACCAACGCTTTTGTAGGGGTACTTTCGTATTTTAGTTCAGCGGAACAATTACAAAAATTTACTTTTTGGTCGTTAGGAAATTTAGGGAATTTATCGTGGAATTCCATCCTAATTCTAACAAGTTCAGTGGCTATTGGTTTGTTATTGAGTTTCATTAGCATCAAACCTTTGAATACACTATTACTAGGAGAGAATTACGCGAAAAGTCTCGGTATGAATTATAAAAAATCAAGACTGATTATAATTCTGGCGACCAGTATTTTAGCAGGAAGTATCACTGCATTTGCAGGCCCCATTGCCTTTATTGGATTAGCAGTTCCACATATTGCCAAATTGATCTTTCAAACCAGTAATCACGACACTTTGTTTTGGAGCACCTTGCTTTTAGGATCGAGTTTGATGTTGTTTTGTGATCTTATTTCACAAGTTCCTGGCGGTGATTTTACCTTGCCAATTAATGCGATTACTTCTATTATAGGAGCTCCAATCGTAGTTTGGTTGTTGGTTCGCAAACGTAAAATGATGCACTAATGGAAAATAAAATCGTACTCCACACTGAAAACCTAAGCATAGGATATTCCCATCAAAAGGAAAAAAATTGTATTGCTTCTTCCATACATTTAACTTTAGAAAAAGGAAAATTAATTGCGCTTGTGGGGGCCAATGGAATTGGGAAATCCACCTTGATTCGAACACTTACAGGCATACAAAAACCACTTTTGGGTGAGGTTTTTTTACATTCCAAAAGAATAAGTCATTACGAACCATTGACGTTAGCCAAAGAAATGAGTTTAGTATTAACCGAAAAATTGCCTCCGAGTAATCTTACGGTTTATGAATTGATTGCTTTAGGAAGACAACCGTATACAAATTGGATTGGAAAATTATCTCCCGACGATTTAGAAAAAATTGAAAGCGCCATTGCAATCACACAAATTCAACATTTGATTTCCAAAAAGCATTACGAAATAAGTGATGGACAATTGCAAATAGTCCTTATTGCAAGAGCATTAGCACAAGATACGGCTTTGATTGTTTTGGATGAACCGACAACCCATTTAGATTTGGTGCACAAAGTGTCGCTATTCAAACTGCTAAAAAAACTCACTCAAGAAACGGAAAAATGCATCTTATTTTCGACACATGATATTGATATGGCGATTCAATTGAGTGATGAAATGATAGTGATGACTTCTGATAATTGTATACAAGGTCAACCGTGTCAGTTGATTTCAAAAGGAGTTTTTGAATCCTTATTTCAGGACGAACACATTGCATTTGATTCCCAGAAAGGAACATTTATCATCAAAAATTAATGTCATTTAGACTTAGAATTTACTGTAAATAAAATGAAGTTTTTTTTTCTTTATTCAAAAAATAAAAATCAAGCATAGCATCGTTACGGTTTATTTTTATTTGGAAGAAGAAAGGAAAAAAGAGCTTTTTATTGCAGTAAATTCTATGTCTAAATCGTATAGGACTTCCCTTTTAATAAATTAATACTCACGGTCGCTACTTCTGAATCTGGAAATTTCTTAAAAATGGATGCATCCGGAAACAAACCTGCTTCAGCGGCTATTTTATGAAACACATCAATTTCAACGATATATTGATCCGAAAAACCATGTGTGGCATCATAAGCCGTTGCAGCTGTTTTACCAATATTTCGAGCGGCAATAGCTGGCGAAATGGTATGCAATTCAATCAACAACAAGCCAAATTTACTCACGAAGGGTGACCATTTCAGCATATGTTCTAACAAATTATCTTCAACTTGTTTAGTCGTGATTTGAACTCCTCTATGCGCAAAAGCACCTGAAGATTCGCTAATTCTCTCAACGGTTTCAGTTTTTGGATTTTCCCAAATACGATTATGATCTAAAAAAGTTCTAACATTGAGAAGGTCTTTTAAGTCGATAGCATAATTTTCATTTAAATCTTGCGCTAAAACATCAGGTCTTCCAATATCTCCCCAAATTACTTTTGCCCATATATCTGCTTTGATTAAATTGGCACGAGTCACTTTTAAAGCCGCCTGATTGTAATCGACACCCACTAAAAATAAAGGATATTCGTCTAACATTTTACCCCGTAAAGTTTGACGATCTATAACTTCAAAAATATGTTGCAAAAAAGCACCATTCCCACAACCCATGTCTAAAATTCCTTTGGGTTGTTGTTCGATGGGTTTATTAAAAAGCTCGATTAAAATTTCATCTACCACTTTAAAATAGGTTTCATGAGCTCCGCCACTTCCCCATACATTCATTTCACGATCGACATGTATTTCGTCGGAACCATCAGGTTGCATTCTCAAAATGGATGGATTGCCAAACATTAATTCCTCAATCTTGGCAAAAGTTGGCAAATAGGAAACTGTCACGCCATAAGACGCAGCACGTTTGGCAAAAAACAAGCCTGTTTCTGTGAATTGATAATTTCCGTTTTTTTCAATAAACCAACCTAAAAAGGTTAGAAAATCTAAAATTTTGATGAAGAGTTCTGGAGATTTATGAAATTCTTCCGGGCGAAAAGAAAGCTCCATAAAATACTTATGAAACATGCCATTCATTCCCAAACGAACCATCGTTGGACCAACCAAATAGCCTTCAATGTGTTTTAGAATCTGATGTTGTATTTCATTTGTTGGTTGATTCTCAGAAAATACAATCCCGTAATTAGTTTTATATTTTTCAAAAATGCGGTTGAGTTTATGAAAAGGCTCCTCTTCAAAAAGACGCGGATGAAATTGAGTAGAAAAATGAAGTAAATCGACTACATCTTCATACAAATAAAAGTGGGAAAAAGCAATTTCACTTTGGGATGAAATACGAAATCGAATTGATTCATTCGCTTCTATACAATATTCTAAAAAACCTTGTGAACACAATACGCGCAAACCGACGTGAAGATAGCCTTTGTTCGCTTTAAACTCTGCAGACAATTCTTCTAAAGTAGCAGTTTGTTTTTCTAGCAAATAGTTTAGAATCCCTTTTTTGTTTAACGCAACTGCAACTGGCGCAGTCGCAAGACCGTCAAGATGTCTAAAAATGGTGCTTCGAAGATCACTTTTGTTCGTTATCATTTGGAAATCATTTACTTAAATTACTCCAAATATAGAAAAAACTACAAACCAATTTGTCTTTTTGCTTCCCCAATGACAAAAGCACAGGCATTTGCCAAATTATAACTTCGGACTAAAGGAGAAATGGGAATCTTCAAATGATTTTCAAATTTTGAAAGCACTTCTTCACTCAAACCCACACTTTCTTTTCCAAAAACCAGCCAATCACCGTCTTGAAATTGGTTTTCTAAGTACGATTTTGTGGCATGAGAACTCATTAGAAAAACTCTTGATTTATCAGGAATAATAGCCATCCACTCCGCTACATTTTGGTATTCTTTCCAATCTAAATGCACCCAATAATCTAGGCCGGAACGCTTGACATTCTTATCGGTAATTTGAAATCCAAACGGATGAATGAGATGCAATCGGCTTTCGGTTCCGACACAAAGCCGTCCGATATTTCCGGTATTATTTGGGATTTCAGGTTCTACTAGTACAATGTTGAGCATTTTTTGTTGGATTATTGGATTTATTGAATAGTAAATTCGGGTACTTCGAGAACTTGGCCTGCTTTTAAATCGCTTAAGAGCAAATTGCCAATGCGAACTCGAACCAATCGTAAAGTAGGCAAACCAACAGCCGCTGTCATTTTTCTAACTTGACGAAATTTCCCTTCATTGATGGTAATCGAAATCCATGAAGTGGGTCCATGTCGTTCGTCCCGGATTTTTTTGGCTCTAACACCAAAGTCAGGTAGTGTAGTTACAATAAAAGCATGACAAGGTTTGGTCGTATATTTTGTACCTTCAAAACCTATTTCAACGCCATTTTTTAATGTAGAAATAGCCTCTTCAGTAACAATTCCATCTACTTGAACATAATATTCTTTGTCTACTTTACTACTGCAAATAAAATCACTGACTTTTCCGTCGGTTGTAATTAAAAGTAAGCCTTCCGAATCTTCATCTAATCTGCCAATTGCCATGGTTCCTGAAGGAAAATCAAACAATTCGCCTAGTAATTTTTTGTTTCGTTTTAATTCGTATTTGAATTGACTTAAATATCCGTAAGGTTTATGGAGTATAAAATGACGCTGTTTCAATTTGGATTTTTAGATTGTTGAATTTTATATAATGGCCAAAGATAATTGAATTTAATTTTTAAAGTCACTTCCAAAAAAATACAATAATTGATTACATTTACTTTTTACAAATCCTTTCAAAAATGAACGCCACATTACTTACTCTTCTAACTTTTTGTATTGCCTTAGCTATAGGTATTTATATAGGAAAACTGCTATTTTCAGCCAAGTCACAATCCGAAAAAATCGGTTTAGAAGAAAAGCTTATCGGTTTGACTTCTCAATTCAAAGCCATTCAAGAACAACTCAAAACGAATCAATCTGAAAAAGAAACAATTCGAACAGAAAAAGACAGTTTAGCTATACAACTTTCAAAAAAGGAAACTGATTTTGAAAATCTTTGGGAACGGAATCTCGAACAAAAACAAGAAGTTGAAAAGCTACAAGAGAAATTTACCAAAGAATTTGAAAATTTAGCCAACAAAATTTTAGAAGAAAAAACGAATAAGTTTACCGAACAAAACAAAGAAAACATGAAGAATATCTTGATGCCGTTGCAAGATAAGATTCAACTGTTTGAGAAAAAAGTCGAAGACACACACAAAGAAAGTATTGATTATCATGCGGCTTTGAGGCAACAAATATTAGGTTTAAGCGAAATGAACGCTCAGATGAGCAAAGAAACTTTGAATTTGACAAAAGCTCTCAAAGGCGATAGCAAGATGCAAGGGAATTGGGGCGAATTGGTTTTAGAGCGTGTTTTAGAAAAATCAGGTTTAGAAAAAGACCGTGAATATTATGTACAACAAGCGCATACCACTGAAGATGGTCAACGTGTTTTTCCCGATGTCGTGATTAATTTACCTGATGGTAAAAAAATGATTGTCGATTCAAAGGTGTCTCTGACTGCTTATGAAAAATACAGCAATGAGGAAGATGACAATTTAAAAAGTAGCTATTTAAAAGAACACATCAATTCTATCAAACGCCATGTGGAGCAATTAGGCGAAAAGAATTATCAAGATTTATATCAAATAGAAAGCCCTGATTTTGTGTTATTATTTATTCCGATTGAACCCGCATTTGCTATTGCTTTGAATGAAGAAACAACACTTTATAATAAAGCTTTTGAAAAAAACATTGTGATTGTAACTCCCTCAACTTTATTGGCAACTTTACGAACTATAGATAGTATGTGGACAAATCAGAAACAACAAGAAAATGCCTATGAGATTGCGCGTCAAGCGGGAGCCTTGTATGATAAATTTGAAGGATTTGTGGCTGATTTGGTTAAAGTGGGAAATAAAATTAAAGACACCAAAACAGAATATGATGCGGCCATGAATAAATTGGTGGATGGCAAAGGAAATTTAATTACAAGTGTTGAAAAGTTAAAAAAAATGGGAGCTAAAGCCAAAAAAACATTACCTGAATCAATTTTGAAAAGAGCTGAAATAGATGAAACAGAAAATTTAAATTAAAAAATTAATTTTAAGTTTTATAAATACTAAAAAATGGATGCTAAGTTTTTACAATTAAATTAGCTTTTTTTTATTGTATTTACAACTAAACACAATTTTGCTTAGTAGTTGTTTATAAATTTTGCAATTTTATTACAATATTTAATTTATTTTTGATTTTATTTACAATATGAAACGAATTTATTTTTTACTAATTAGTGTATTAATTTTAACGCTATTTGTTATTTCTTGTTCATTAAATAATGATGAAGAATATATAGATATTAAGGAATCAAATAGAACAAGCAACCCAATATCTGGCCCAGTTAGATTTGATTTTACACAAGTTCCTTTAGCCAAACTTTCCGATTATCATTTTTTTATTGGTCCTTTAAAAAACCAAACTCCAGGCTATAAGGTTGTGCCTTATTCACCAGCAAGTACTCTTTTTACAGATTATGCTTCCAAAAAAAGATTTATTTGGATGCCACCCAATGTAAAAGCCACCTACACTGCAGACAATAAAATATTGAATTTTCCAGTGGGAACAGTTTTATTAAAAACTTTTTATTACACAACGATTCAACCTAATAATACTACTAAAATCATTGAAACTCGAGTAATGATTTTGAAATCTGATGGTTGGAAATTTTATGAATATATATGGAATGAGGATCAAACAGAAGCTTTTTTAGTTTCGGGTCCTGATTTTGCAAATGGAAGTAGTGTGACTATTACGTTTAGAAAACCAAATAATGAAATCATTACTACGGATTATAGAATTCCTTCCGATGCAGAATGTTTTGCCTGTCACAAACTAAACGAACAAGCTACGCCAATTGGTGTAAAACCACAAAACTTAAATGTTGATTACTTGTATCCAAGAGGAAACAGAAACCAATTACTGTATCTTTTACAACAAGGGTATTTAGCAAGCTACCCTTCGAATATTGTTACAACTGTTGATTATCATGACACCACAAAATCTCTAGACTTGAGGGCTCGTTCCTATTTAGATATTAATTGTGCCCATTGTCATCAAGATCATGCCCGTTGTGATTATCGTGCTTTACGATTTGCTTTTAGCGAAACTACAAACCCAACCAATCTTGGTATTTGTGTTATCGCTGCAGAGGAAATAAGTCCAATTTTACAAAAACTAATTACGCCTGGAAATTTTGATAAATCTATCGTTCATTATAGAGTTAGCTCAAACGATGAAAGCGAAAGGATGCCATTGCTTGGAAGAACAATAGTGCATGATGAAGGAATCAATCTTTTAGAACAATGGATATTATCTTTAACACAAACGTGTGATTAATTGTTATTAAACAAAAATTAAAAAACCCTAATACAAATACTAATGAAAAAATCTTTACCTTTTATTTTTACATTCTTTTGTTTTGCTTTATCTTTTGCGCAAGAACATTGTGATAGTGCATTAACTGTTGCTCTTGGATCTACTACAACAGCTCCAGCTTTCACGAATGAAATAGGAGAAATACCTACACAGCTTTGTGGATTAACAAATCAAAACGGTATTCCGGCAACTAAAGGAAAATGGTATACGTTTACTGCTACAGAAAACAATACAGTCACTGTTACAACATTTTTACCACAAAACAATAATTCAGACACTCGTTTTATTGTATATTCAGGAAGCTGTACAAGTTTGACATGTGTTGGATCTAACGATGATTATAACGGTACAAATTCTTCGCAACTTACATTTGCTATTACAACAGGAACAGTATATACTATTGCTTTCGACAATAGATACAGTTCTGCTGGGTTTGATTTTAGAATAACCATTGCTCCACCACCAGCACCAGATAGATTGTCATTCACTTCTACACCCGTTGCAGGAATAGCTGGAGGTTATAATAATTGTATTGCAGATATGAATGGTGATTACAGAGATGATATTGTTTCTGCTATTAATACAACGCAACTAGCTATTTCATACCAACAAGTAGGTGGAGGATTTACAACTTCTACTTATGCACTTTCTAATACCTCTGTTTTGCCTTCTTGGAGTATTGCTGCTGGTGATTATGATAATAACGGATATAATGACTTAATCTTTGGTTCAGGAAGTGGCATTGTTTTTTTGAAATCCAATTCAGATGGAACAGCATATACTACTGATAGAAAAACTCAAAGTTATTTAGTACAACGGACTAATTTTGTAGATATAAACAATGATGGAAAATTAGATGCTTTTGCTTGTGATGATAATGCACCCAATAGACGCTACATGAATGATGGTGTAAATATGAATCACATTCAAGGTGGTATTGGTGATTTTGCAAGTGGAGGAAATTATGCTTCTTTATGGAGTGATTTTGATAATGATGGAGATATTGATATGCACTTGTCTAAATGTGGCCAAGGTGGATCTGGTGTAGGAGGAAACATTAACCAGATGTTCAATAACAATGGAGATGGAACCTATACAAATATTGCCGCAGCCGCTAATATGGCAGATGCGGAACAAACATGGTCTTCAGCAGTTGGTGATTTTAATAATGATGGTTGGATGGATGTAATTGTGGGTGTAAATTCACTATCAGACGGAAATACGAACGTAAAAAGAAATAATGGAGACGGAACATTTACAAGTATTACAGTAGGTTCAGGATACGATACAATTTTCACTACAGGTAGAGAATATGTTGCACATGATTTTGATAACGATGGGTTTTTAGATGTTTTAAATTCTGGAAGTACTATCATGTTTGGAGACGGAAATTTTCATTTCACACCAAATCCAAATACGTATCCTTTATCTTCGGTTGACAGACCTGTTGGGGATTTAAATAATGATGGATTTTTAGACATTCAAAACGGGAATAATGTATTGTTTAATAATGGTAACATAAATCATTGGATAAAAATAAATTTACAAGGAATTCAAAGTAACCGAAATGGAATTGGTGCTAGAATAGAATTGTATGGTGCTTGGGGAAAACAAATTAGAGATGTTCAAAGTGGTACTGGTTTTCAAAACATGAGTAGTATTAACGCACATTTTGGTATTGGTTTAGAAACTCAAATAACAAAAGTAGTAGTAAAATGGCCTTCTGGAACTGTTGATACAATTAACAATCCATCTTCTGATCAATCTTTATATGTACTTGAAGGTTCAACTGCTTTAGCAAATACAAATTTTAATAATTCCGAATTCAGTTTGTATCCAATTCCAACTAAGAATATATTAAACATTAAAACTAATAATTCTTTTATAATACAAACAGCACAAGTATATGAATTAACTGGAAAATTAGTATTAAATTCTGAGGTTATTAATGCAACTATAAATGTAGAGTTCTTAACAAAAGGAACATACATACTTAAAGTAACAGATTCAAAAGGAAAAGTGTATTCTCAAAAATTTAATAAAGAGTAATAAGATAAGTTGAATGTTCTAAATATAAAAAAATAGAATAGTCAATTTATAAATGACAATTAAAATTAAAAGCATTCTTTCAATACTTTAATTTGAAAATTAAAGAAGGGTGTTTTTAATTTTAGTTGTCTTATTTAATTATAACAAATACGCTTTACAAGAAATTATTTAGCTTTTATTCTAGAATTATTAAGTTAGATAAAATGAATATTAATCAAAAAACCAAAAAAAATGAGAAGTCAATTTCACCAATTAAAAATTAATTTTTATCAAAAAATCGCATTACTATTATTTTGTTTGGGATTTCAATTATCTAATGCTCAAAGCACTTGTTCTACTGCATTGCCTATTACAGCAGGTACAACTACTGTAGCGGCGATTACTGGAACAAACTTATCTTCTACATGTTCTACGGCAGGTTTAGCAGAATGGTATTCCTATACACCTACTCAAAACTATAGTATTACTATAACTTCTGATATACTTATAAATATATGTAAGGATACTAATTTTAATGTATATACTGGATTGTGTGGTAGTTTAATATGTTATGCTGGAGATGATGATTCGGGCATAATAGCTTGTAATTCAGGTTCTGCAACTACCTATCTTTCTGTTGATACATTTGATGTAATTGCAGGTAATACGTATTATATTGCTTGGGATAATCGATGGAGTGCAGATGGGTTTGATTTTCAATTGATAGAAGCTCCTTTTGTACCAAATCTTTGTTCAACTGCAATGCCAATTACAACAGGAATAACTACTGTAAATGCTATAGACGGTGATAATATGGCAACTACATGTTCAACGACAACTTTGGCTAAATGGTACGCATATACTCCAACTCAAAATGCTCACACAACAATTACATCTGATTTAAGTACTAACCTTTGTAAAGACACAAATTTTAGTGTTTATAGAGGTTCATGTACTGGTACATTTACCTGTGTTACTAGTGATGACAATTCTGGAATTTTAGCCTGTAATTCTGGAAATACAAATTCATTTTTATCTAAAGCAACATTCGATGTATCAGCAGGGACAACCTATTATATCGTTTGGGATAACAAATGGAGTACAGATGGTTTTGATTTTGAAATAACTGAAGCGCCAATTATAGTTCCAATTAATTATACTAGTCAAACAATTAGTACTATAACAAGTAACTATAATATTTGTTTAGTAGACATGAATGGAGACCATTTAGATGATGTTGTTGGAGTTTCAACAAACAATCTAAAAGTGCATTATCAAGGCACTGGTGGTGCTTTTACTGTTGCCAATTTTTCAGTTCCAGGAACGAGTTTTATGCCATCATGGAGTTTAGCTGCTGGAGATTTAAACAAAGATGGGTATAATGATTTAATGTTAGGTGGTGGCAGCGGAGCTTCTTTTTGGACCTCTAATAATACAGGCACAGCCTACACAAGCTATACTCCAGGAGAATATATCTTTTGTCAAAGAACTAACTTTATTGACATCAATAATGATGGTAATTTAGATGCTTTTTCTTGCCATGATGTTGATCCAAACGTATATTATTTAAATGATGCTTTAGGCAATTTAACCTATTATCAATCTGGAACAACTCCAGGTGCGTATATGTTAGGAATTACTGCTAGTGGTGGTAATTATGCTTCCTTATGGACCGATTATGACAATGATGGCGATAGAGATATGTTTATTTCAAAATGTTCTGGACCTCCAAGTGAATTGCATAGAAACGATGGGAATGGTGTATTTACTGATATCTCAGCAATAGCTCAAATTAATGTTCAACCTATTCAATCATGGTCTTCTGCAATAGCGGATTTTGATAATGATGGGGATATGGATATTATGATTGGTTCGAATGGAAGTGTTGGGAATAAATTTTTTAAAAACAACCTTGATATAACGAATTCAGTTGAAGAAGCTTTTACAGAAATCACAATAGGTTCTGGTTTAGATACCAATACGAATCCAAACAGAGATTATATTGCTTATGATTTTGATAACGATGGTTTTGTAGATATTCTAGGGGGTGGTAGCAAAATCATGTTCAATCAAGGAGACAATACATTTACTCCTATTGTTTATCCAAACGTTACAGTTGGAGCTGTAGGAGATTTAAATAATGATGGTTTTCTTGACTTTTTAAATGGAAGTACAATTAATTATGCTATTCCAAATCAAAACAATTGGTTTACTTTAGAATTGCAAGGAATTGAAAGTAATAGTAATGGAATTGGAGCTAGAATTGAATTGTATGGCCCATGGGGGAAACAAATTAGAGACATCAGAAGTGGTGAAGGATTTGAATATATGAGTTCATTGAACGCTCATTTCGGAATTGGATTAGCCAATACAATTGAAAAAGTTGTAATCAAATGGCCGTCAGGATTAGAAGATACAGTTCTAAATCCAGCTATTAATCAATCTTTAAGAGTTACCGAAGGAGCCACCTTAGCTGTAAACAACTATACAAATTCTGAGTTTAGTATTTATCCTATTCCATCCAAACAATTTCTAAATATTAATATCAAATCAAATTCTACTCAGAATTTCAAATCAGCTCAAATTTTTGATTTAAACGGAAAATTAATTTTAGAATCTCTAGTAACTCCTTTAAAATTAAATATTGAATCAATCCAAAGTGGAACCTACCTTTTGTTATTAAAGAACGAAAATGGTAAAGGGTTTTCACAAAAATTTATTAAAGAATAAACACTAAATTATATTTAAAAAGTATCGATTTTACATTTTCTTTTTTCTAAATGAAATCGATATTTTTTTAATAATATTGAACAAGAGCACTTTACTGTTTTATATATATAAATTCATTACATTTGATTTGCTATAAAATTTTCTATGAAAAAACTCTACTTTTTATTATTATTTGTTGCTTTTTTAGCCTTCGGAATACATTCCTGTTCACTAAATAGTAATGAGGATTATATTCCATTAAATGAAGATTCTAATAAAAATGGAGGTGTCATTTCGGGTCCTATTACACTCGATTTATCTCAAGTCCCATTTCCTAAACTTTCTGACTATCATTTTTTTGTTGGTGAATTAAAAAATCAAAAACCAGGTTACAAGGTTTTACCATTTGAACCTGCAAGTTCTTTATTTACAGATTACGCTCACAAGAAACGATTTGTATGGATGCCAAAAGGAACGAAAGCAACCTTCAATGGGGATTCAAAAGTATTAGAATTACCTATAGGAGCTGTTTTAATTAAAACTTTTTATTATACTAATGTACAGCCATTGAACACTACTCGAATCATCGAAACCCGTTTAATGATTCGAAAAGCTTCAGGTTGGATATTTGCTGATTATGTATGGAATGATGAACAAACGGAAGCTTTTTATAGTCTTCAAGGTAGTTTTACTCCTATAACTTGGAAAGATGAAAACGATGTCATAAAAAGTACTGAATATAGAATTCCTGCCGAAGCTCAATGCATTATTTGCCATAAAAAGAAAATACTTGTGAACGAAGTAGAACAAACTATCTTTTTACCTATTGGAATAAAACCACAAAGCTTAAACTGGAATTATAATTACGGTACAAATACTAGAAACCAATTAACCAAATGGATTGAGCAAGGTTATTTATTGAATAATTTTAGTTATCCAACTGTAACTAATACTGCTGTAAATTATAATGACACTTCAAAACCTATTGAACTGAGAGCTCGCTCGTATGTAGATATTAATTGTGCTCATTGTCATCAAAATGATAGACATTGTGACTACAGACCTATGCGTTTTGCATTTAATGAAACAGGTCTTGATAACGGACTAGGGAATACTAATTTGGGAGTTTGTGTAAACACAGAAGACATGCAAGATTTTCCAACCGAATTAAATACAATTGTAAAACCAGGAAGCATCGAAAGATCTATGATGTATTATAGGTTAAATACAACTAACGAAGCCTACAGAATGCCTCTACATGGCAGAACAATAATTCATGAAGAAGGAATTGCACTCATAGAACAATGGATTAATTCTTTGCATGATTGTCCTTAAAACTAATTAAAACTAAATACCAATGAAAAAATTTACATTACTTTTTGTTTTGCTATTTTTAGCGCAACATTCCAAAGCACAAGATACGTGTGCTACTGCAATACCTTTAACAGGTTTTGGTTATTATGTGGTGGATGCTATTAATGGATCTCAAGTTCCTACTCCACTTTGTGATACTCAATATGGAGCAGTTCCTGCAACTCGTCCTCCTGGTGGAGAATGGTATGTATATACACCAACACAAGATTATTCTGTAAAAGTCACTACTGATCTTGCAGTAAACACACCTCTTATCGACACCCGTTTTCATGTTTATACAGGAAGTTGTGACAATTTGATTTGTTATGAAGGAGATGATGATAGTGGTTCTGGTAACTCATCAACAAGTGTTTTTAATGTAATAGCTAATACTACCTATTATATCGCTTTTGATAATCGATGGACTTCATTAGGATTTACTTTTCAACTTACTGAAGATGTATTTGTTCCTAATCCTTGTAGTTCTGCAACTCCAATAACCGCTGGAGTGACAACTGTAAATGCTATCGATGAAACCAACATTCTTACAACATGTTCTAATGAAACAATGGCAAAATGGTATTCTTATACACCAACTAGTAATTATGAAGTAACTTTATCTTCTGATTTGGTACAAAATACTTGTTTAAACACCGATTTTAATGTCTATTCAGGAACATGTGCTAATTTAGCTTGTTATGCATCTGACGATGATTCTGGTGTGATAACTTGTAGCACTGACAATTCGTCTTCGTTACTTTCTAAAAAAACATTTACTGTTGCAGCTGGAGTTACTTATTATATCTCATGGAATAATCATTATTCTGCTGTCGGTTTTGATTTTGAATTAACAGAAACACCTATTATTATTCCAATACAATATAATATACAATCAATTTCGACTGTCAATAGTACCTACAACATTTGTGTTGTTGACATGAATGGTGATAGTTTAGATGATATTGTAGGTGTTAGCGCTAATAATTTAAAAATAAATTATCAGCAACCAGGTGGAACATTTACAAATTCCAATTTTACAGTTTCTGGAACAAGTTTTCTACCATCATGGAGTATGGCAGCTGGAGATTATAACAGAGACGGTTATAATGATTTAGTATTAGGTAGCGGAAGTGGCCTTTCTGTATGGACAGCTCAAGATTCTGGAAGTGGCTATACTGCGTATACACCTGGTGAATATATTTTCTGTCAAAGAACCAATTTTGCCGACTTAAATAACGATGGAAATCTAGATGTTTTCTCTTGTCATGATATTGCTCCAAATGCCTATTATCTAAATGACAATGCAGGTAATTTAACTTATTACCAATCAACTGTTACAGCTGGAGCAATGAGTATAGGGGCAGTTGGAGGTAATTATTCAACATTATTTACCGACTTCGACAATGATGGAGATACTGACGTGTTTATCTCTAAATGTTCTGGACCACCATGTGAATTGCATAGAAATGATGGAAATGGGGTGTATACAGATATTTCTGCATTGGCTCAGATAAATGTTACTCCAATCCAAACTTGGTCATCTGGTATCGCTGATTTTGATAATGATGGCGATATGGATATTATAATTACTTCTAGTGGTAGTTTACATAAATTTTTTAGAAACAATTTAGATACTACTAATGCTGTAGAAGAAGCCTATACAAATATCACTGCTGGTTCAGGTTGGGATACCAATACATCTACCAACATTGATAATGTTTCGTATGATTTTGATAATGATGGACTTGTAGATGTATTAGGTGGTGGTGGAAAAATCATGTTCAATAAAGGTAATAATTATTTTGCTCCAACAGCTTATCCTGCAACTGGTGGCTTTAATGCAATTAGTGTAGGTGCCGTAGGAGATTTAAATAACGATGGATTTCTTGACATTTTAAATGGTAGTGCAGTTCGATATGCTATTCCAAATGGAAACAATTGGTTTAAAGTTCTTTTACAAGGAATTCAAAGTAATACGAATGGAATTGGAACTAGATTAGAAATTTATGGTGATTTTGGAATACAAATAAGAGATATAAGAAGTGGTGAAGGATTTAAATATATGAGCTCCTTAAATGGTCATTTCGGACTTGGTCAATATACTTCTATAAATAAATTAGTGGTTAAATGGCCTTCTGGAATTGTGGATACTTATTTAAATCCGGAAATAAATGCAGCTTTTAGAGTAACTGAAGGTGCTACTTTAGCTGTAAATGGAAATACTAAATCTGTTTTTAGTATTTATCCTAACCCTGCCAATCAATATCTTAATATTAATTTAGATCCAAGCTCAAAAGAAAAATTAGTTGCTGCTCAAATATTTGATTTAAACGGAAGATTAGTTCAAGAATCTCAATTAACTTCATTAAAATTAAATATTGAATCTATTCAAAGTGGAACTTATCTTCTCTTATTGAAAAATGAAAATGGGAAAGGATTTTCTCAAAAATTCATTAAAGAATAACTTCTAAAAAGCATTTAACAATAGTTGAATAAAAACAAGTATTATTAATACTTACATCGATTTGATACTATTTTTTTGATAGTTTCAAATCGATGTTTTATTTTATCTTCTTTTGGTATTGATTGTTATTCTTTATAAAGAAAAGAAAATAATGTTTCTATATTCAATGAAAACAATAAAGAAAAGTGAATTTATTAAACCTAAGTGAATCATTAAATATCGTTCTAGTCTTTTACTTTTGAAAGAGGAAAAAGGTAACTACCTTTCACAAAAATTAAAAAAATAAATACAATTCAAGCAAAAAAAAACCTGCCAAGTTTGACAGGTTTGTTTGTTTTTTAAAAAACTCGAAGTAGATTGAATCCGAAGAATATTTGGCCTTTATTCCAATCTCCGTTTGTATTACCAAGAAATCCTGCTTCATGTATTCCTTGTGAGTTCGATAAATGCATTTGAAAAACATGCCCACCTGTTTCTAAATCAACTCCAATTGACAATGGATCTACAAAAGTAGAAGTTGCTGTTCTATTCAAATGAGTAGCATAATCAACATTGACAGACAATCTGTTAGTCAGTTTAAACCTTCCTCCCATGCCAATGGCGTATTGCGAATTGTCTTGCAAATCATTCGCAACAAAATTTTCATGAAAATACGTTGGAGCCAATTCTAAGGATAATCTTTTTGAGATTTTGCTAGAAATTAAAAGTTGGGAAACATAAATCATTCTATCTGCAAATTTCATTTTTGGATAATTATTTTCCTTCAATAGATTATTAAAAGCTAAACTATTAAAACCAACAATAGTGAATGGAAAACCATCTTTTGTTTGTTCTTGAAATCTATATTTTGCAGAAAAATCAAATGCTTGTTCACTTCTAGCACCACTTATCGTAAGCCATTTTCTAAACCCATATAAAAATTTTATTTGAGTAACTGCATTATCTAAACCCCAAAATCCTTCAGATCCGTCTTTAATAGAACCAAATCTATGAGCGATAATCAAATACATATCACCTTTTGCAGCTAATTTGGTAGACTCTAAGTTTACAATTTTGAGTGCCTTAAAGGCTGATTCTACAGGTTGATTTTTAGGAACACTATCCATTCCCGCTAATAAATCATCTTGAGCAAATGTAAAAAGGGGTAATAAAATTAGAAGTGAGAAAAATTTTTTCATTATGAAATGGTTATTGCTATTTAAATTATTTTTTTAAAACGAAACTATTCAGATATTGAAGCTTGGTCGATTTTTAACTCTTCCAACAAATCATCATACCCTAAAAAACGACCTTTTATTTTTATTGCTTTTTGAATTACTATGCCATTTAGAAGTGAATCTTTAAAAACCGCAGATAGTTTTTCATCCAAAACAACGGTATGACTTGTTAAATCAATATTGGTAATGATTCCAGAAACTTCAATAGTTTTGTCCAAATATTTAGTATTAGAAGCTACGGCATCCGATGCAAACTGACGCTGCAATTCTTTTACAGTTACAGAATACTTGGCGTCTTCATTTGCTATATCACGATGCTCTTGATACATGTAAAAATACATTCCAATTCCAAAAGCTACCAATAACAAAATACTACCTATTATTAATTTCTTTTTCATATTAAATCTTTTTTACAAATCTAATTTTTAATTTTAAAAATAACTTTTTTTATAGCTAAAAATATTTATTTTTGAATAAAAATATGAAAATGAATTCATACAAATTACTTTTCCTTTTTGGAATTACTATACTATCAAGTTGCTCCAACAATAGCACATCAGACCTTATCGAACCCATTCCATTTGTAGAAAATGTTACGTATTTAGATAACATAAAACCTATTATCGAATCCAATTGTCTTTCGTGCCATAGTTCACCTCCACAAAATTATGCTCCTATGCAACTTACAACATACAATGATGTAAAATTGGCAGTACAAAACAGAGGTTTAATTGGTCGTATTACTCGAGATGAAGGAGCATCAGGATTAATGCCTAATGGCGGCCCTAAATTACTTCAATCTAAAATAGATTTAATTATTAAATGGAGAGATCAAGGTTTTCAAGAATAAACAATACTAATCATGAAAAAAATATTTTTACTACTAGCCTTATTCCTACTATCAGTAGGTCACGCTCAAGATAAAATGATTACCAAAACCGGGAAAATCACTTTTGAAGCTTCAGTACCTGCATTTGAAGAAGTAAAAGGAAAAAACGAAGGCGTAACTTGTGTATTAAATCCAAAGACTGGTGAAATTGCTAGCTTGGCTTTGATGAAAGGATTTCGTTTTAAATTGGCTTTAATGGAAGAACATTTCAACGAAAATTACATCAATAGCGATACTTATCCAAAAGCTACTTTCAAAGGAAAAATTGAAAATTTTGATGCTACTGCTTTAACGACAACTGCCAAAGATTACACCATTAAAGGAAAGTTAGAACTTCATGGAAAAACGAACGAAGTTACTTCTATTGCTAAAATTAGAAAAACAGAGGGTGGGATTGAAATAATGACCAACTTTAGTGTCAATTCTGAAGATTACGCCATTGCAATTCCTGCTGTCGTAAAGAGCAAAGTCTCCAATAAAGTAAAAGTAAAAGCTGAATTTATTGTAAAATAAAAAAATGTCTCAAGAAATTGAGATTTTTTTTTACTCCAGATTCACCATTTCGTAATCATTCAATTTGTCGATATGCAGTAATGATTTACTTTCATCTTCATTTCTTGAAAACATCGGGGTAAACTTCGCACCATAAACAATCTCAGAAAAAATATAGGAAGTTCTTTTAGCTACAGTCGTACTATACATATCGTCGAACATTCTCATAAAAACAAGAATTTCTCCTTCTAAATTTTGAAAATCAGCTTGACTAAAATGATACAACGGACTATCTTCCGAAATAGGATGCACCAAAGTCCAACTCATAGTCAACGAATTGACCTTTTCTAATTCTAATTCTAAAGAAAAGAATTTATTTACAGGCTTTCCGCTCTCCTCCACTTTCATTCCTAACGTTATTTTGGCCTCCGCATCGGTAAGATTTGTGTTTTTGTAAGGCGTCATCCGAAACATCAAAGCGGTTCCCTGTTTATAGGGAGCAATAATAGCATTCTTCGAAAAGAGTATGTGAGCCTTTGGTTTGCTAAATCTTCCGTAAAACAAACCCGTAGCAATAGCAAAACTCAATAAGCCAAATAGCGCTTCAATAGCAGCAATGAGACTGGTAGAAAAACCACTTGGACTGATATGCCCATAACCAACAGTGGTAAAAGTTTGAATACTAAAAAAGAACGCTTGCCCGAATTTGTCCATGCTACTGCTCATCACAACACCTTTGAGATGTTCAACACCATTTATGTAATACAAACTGGCAAAGAAAAAATTGACGACAAAATAAAATAAAACGACAATCACCATAAACTTCCAACGTGGGATGTTAAGCATCGTATGATACCAACTAATACTATCCAAAAATCCAATTCCGGTTTTCTTGACGTTGGCATTGCCGCTCTTCGTGATAAACCGACCACCGTAACTACTCGAATTAGTTCCGAAACCCGTATTAATTTCCGCTTTTGCCTTGGCATTTATTTTTTTTAATAGATTCATTGTTTGTGTTGTTAGAAGCTATTCCTGCTTTCCGCTTCAAGTTTTTCAAAAAATCCCTTTTTGGGTACGACACTAAAGTAGCTTCCTTTGGTCGCTCTTTCGTAGCTCCAAAAATAGTGCTTTTTTCTCAAAAGCTTTACACTACACACGAGCGTAGCGAACTGATGAAGTAATCAGGGCTAGTACGAATCGAATTAAGATAGAAAAACGATTCAAAAACAAATCATTAACATGTAAGGCAAAGGTTTTGTCTCGAATCTTGTTTCTTGCTTCTTGTCTCTTTTGCCTCTTTTCATTTGCCGCGCTACTTACTCAAATACATTTTTCGTCTGCTATACAATTCATAAAACTGATCATCCTTTAAATCATCAATAAATAAGATGCTTTCGCCAGTCGATTTCATTTCTGGCCCAAGGGCTTTGTTTACATTGTGAAATTTACTAAACGAAAACACTGGTTGTTTTATCGCGTAGCCTTTTAACTGTGGATTAAAAGTAAAATCGGTTACTTTATTGACACCCAACATGACTTTTGTCGCATAATTTACATACGGTTCTCCATAGGCTTTGGCAATGAAGGGAACCGTTCGAGACGCTCTAGGATTGGCTTCGATGATGTAAACTGTATCGTCCTTAATGGCAAATTGAATGTTGATTAAGCCTACTGTTCGCAATGCTAACGCAATTTTCTTGGTGTGATCTTTTATTTGTTGCATGACGAATTCGCCCAAATTAAAAGGTGGTAACGTCGCATTCGAATCTCCAGAGTGAATTCCACAAGGTTCGATATGCTCCATGATTCCGATGATGTAAACATTTTCACCATCACAAATCGCATCTGCTTCTGCCTCTATCGCGCCATCCAAATAATGATCAAGCAGCAATTTATTGCCGGGAATATTTTTTAATAAATCAATAACGTGTTCTTCAAGTTCTTGTTTGTTGATGACGATTTTCATTCCTTGTCCACCCAACACATACGACGGGCGCACCAACAATGGAAAATCTAAAACATCTGCTAATGCACTTGCTTGATCTGCATTTTCGGCAATTCCAAATTGAGGAAATGGAATTTTTAATTCGGTCAATAACTCAGAAAATCGTCCTCGATCTTCTGCTAAATCTAAAGCGTCAAATGAAGTTCCCAATATTTTGATTCCGTAACGATCTAATTTTTCAGCCAGTTTCAATGCAGTTTGACCACCCAATTGAACAATCACGCCTTCTGGATTTTCATGTCGAATGATATCGTAAATGTGTTCCCAGAAAACGGGTTCGAAGTATAATTTATCTGCCGTATCAAAATCGGTTGAAACTGTCTCCGGATTGCAATTGATCATAATGGTTTCGTAACCACATTCTTTGGCAGCCAAAACGCCATGCACGCACGAATAATCAAACTCAATCCCTTGACCGATACGATTGGGACCAGAACCCAAGACCACTACTTTTTTCTTGTCGGTCACAATACTTTCGTTGTGAACGTATCTCTTGCCATCAGCAGTTTCAATATCAGCTTCGAAAGTCGAATAATAGTAAGGTGTTTTTGCTGTAAACTCTGCGGCACATGTATCCACTAATTTATAAACCCGTTTGACGTTTTGCTCTTCTCGTAATTTATAAACCTGACTTTCCAAACAACCTAACATGTGCGCAATTTGTCGGTCACCGTATCCTTTTTGCTTGGCTTCAAGTAAGAGTTCTTTGGGTAAGGAATCAATTTTATACTTGGATATTTCTTTTTCTATAAGGTATAATTCCTCGTATTGTTTGAGGAACCACATATCGATTTTGGTAATTTCGTGAATTCTTGATAATGGAATTCCCATTTGAATCGCATCATAAATAACGAAAACTCTGTCCCAACTTGCATTCGTAAGTTTCTCGATAATTTGTTCGTAGTTTTTATAGCTTTTCCCATCAGCTCCTAACCCATTTCGTTTAATTTCCAGCGATTGCGTTGCTTTGTGCAAGGCTTCTTGAAAGGATCTTCCGATGCCCATTACTTCTCCTACTGATTTCATTTGAATTCCCAAAGTACGATCAGCTCCTTCAAATTTATCAAAGTTCCAACGTGGGATTTTTACAATGACATAATCCAAAGTTGGTTCGAAAAGAGCCGAAGTTGATTTGGTAATTTGATTCGGTAATTCATCCAAATTATAGCCTAAAGCTAGTTTAGAAGCCACTTTAGCAATGGGATATCCTGTTGCTTTGGAAGCTAAAGCGGATGAACGCGAAACTCTAGGATTGATTTCGATAGCGACAATATCTTCTTTTTCATCAGGTGATACTGCAAATTGAACATTACAACCTCCTGCAAAATTTCCGATAGATCGCATCATGAGAATGGCATAATCACGCATTTTTTGAAATGTAGTATCCGACAAGGTCATGGCAGGTGCCACTGTTATGGAATCTCCGGTATGAATTCCCATAGGATCCATATTTTCAATAGAACAAATGATCACCACATTATCATTTTTGTCCCGAAGCAATTCTAACTCGTATTCTTTCCAACCCATTAATGCTTTATCGATAAGCACTTCGTGAATGGGTGACGCTTCTAATCCTCGAGTTAATAATTCGTTGAAATCTTCTTTTTTATACACTACCGCTGCACCTGTTCCACCCAAAGTAAAAGAAGGGCGTATCACCAAAGGAAAACCAAATTCTTGTTCAACTTCTTTTCCTCTTAGAAAGGAAGTGACAATCTCAGCAGGTGCAGTAGGCACGCCAATTTTTTGAAGCAACTGTTTAAACTGTTCTCTATCCTCAGTAATATTGATAGCATTCACATCGACACCAATCATCTTCACATCAAAGTCTTTCCAGATTCCTTTTTCATCTGCTTCGAGACAAAGATTTAAGGCGGTTTGACCTCCCATTGTTGGCAAAACAGCATCAATTTGAGGATGTTCTTTAAGAATTTGAATAATCGATTTGGTGGTTAATGGCAATAAATAAACATGATCCGCCATACTTGGATCGGTCATGATGGTGGCTGGATTGGAGTTGATTAAGATGACTTCGATTCCTTCCTCACGAATGGAACGAGCCGATTGAGAACCGGCATAATCAAATTCGCAGGCTTGACCGATTACGATGGGACCTGAACCAATAATTAGAACGGATTTGATGGAATTGTCTTTGGGCATTTGTAGTTAGTTGTTTTTTAGTTTGTAAGACTGCCAGATTTTAAGACTGTAAGATCGTTGTTGTGTGTTGGATGCACTAGCCCCGATAGAGCCGATATCCTTTGTGAGGCACGAACAAAGATAAAGGCGAAAGCGGGAAACGGCTCCTAAAAAATTTAATGACAAGATATAAAAAAAGGCGTTACTAAAAATAGCAACGCCTTTATTTTGATTTATACAAATCATTATTTTTTGTGTCTTGGTTCGCAAGAAACCGTTAACTTGTGTCTTCCTTTCGCTCTACGACGCGCTAGCACTTTTCTTCCATTTGCTGAAGCCATTCTGTCCATAAATCCGTGCTTATTTCTTCTTTTTCTTTTCGATGGTTGAAACGTTCTTTTGCTCATTGCTTTGTATCTTTAAAATCTGATTTAATTTGTGGTGATCGTTTTGGCAATTAGTATTTCCAAAACCGAGTGCAAATATACAAAGTCTTTTTTTTCTGGCAAGTAGTTTTATAAAAATATTTTCAAATCCTTTTACTATCTTTGCGCACTTATAAATAACTACATTATGTTTCATAGAATTATAAAATTAATATTCGCCGGATTGATTATCATTACTGGTGTTTGGCAGATGACAGAAGGATATATTGGAAATGGAATTTTCCTAATTATTTTGTCTGCACTACCTATTTTCCTGTATTATAAAAATGAATTTATTCTATTAGCGTTTCTTAGATTGCGAAAACAAGATTTTCCAGGAGCTCAAAAATGGCTAGCGTACATAAAAAACCCAGAAACAGCTTTAGTGAGAAAACAACAAGGCTATTATAATTACTTGCATGGAATCATGTTATCACAAACCAATTTGATTCAAGCAGAGAAATATTTTAAGAAAGCAATCGAATTAGGACTGAACATGGATATGGATTTGGCCGTTGCTAAACTTAACCTAGCCGGAGTAGCAATGACACGAAGAAGAAAATTAGAAGCTACGAATCTTTTGAATGAAGCCAAAAAATTAGACAAACAAAACATGCTTAAAGAGCAAATCACGATGATGAAAGAGCAGATGAAAAAGATTTAAAGCAAGTAAAAAACCATTACGGAAATTTGATTTACAAACAAGTTTTCAACAAGTTATTAAAAATAATTTGTTGAAAACTTTTTTTTAACATTATTTATTGTTCATTTGCTTCACTATTAATCAAAAATTCCCAAATTATGAGATTAATTATACCTACACTATTATGTATATTTTATTTTCAGACTTCCCGAAGTCAAGTGAAAGAAAGCTCTTTCACTGATGCTATAAAAAACAATATCAAAAAATATAACGCCCAAACTGACAAAGAGTTTGAAAAAGGCGATATAGAAAAAGGCAATGCCTTATTTGATTCTTTAGTTCAAAACCACCTTGTCGGGACTCACTTTGAAGATTATACTTTTAAAAGTGTCAACAGTCGTAAAGTAAAACTGAGTAAAATAAATAAGCCTGTATTTATTATTACGTATGCTTCTTGGTGCCTCAACAATAAAGGAGAAATTCCCGCAATTAATAAACTAGCTCTTAAATACGAAGATGACATACAATTTATTGTTGTTTTTTGGGATATAAAAAGCGATGCTAAAAAAATGGCACATCAATTTAGTAATCAAATCAAAGTTTGTTATGCTAATGAATCGTATAGAAATGACGAATCTGTTGTAGCGACTTTAAAACATTCATTAGGATTTCCAACATCTTTCTTTTTGAATGAAGAATTAGAAGTAGTTGACATCAAAAGAGGTGGTGTTCCAATTCCACCAAGAACTGCTTTCAAAAAAGCTCTTGACATGAATTTTGCAGTATTTGATGAAAGAATGGTAAGTTTCTTAAACAAAAAAGACAACTATCAAGAACAACAATTGGCTTCAACATCTGATTAATAAAAAAAGCGCTTTAAAGCGCTTTTTTTATTAATATCCACTTAATGGAATTTCAATTTCGTAAGTTTTTTTGTTTTGATTTAATAATTTTTTATCCCGCAACCACGGATTATGAATTTTTAAAATCTTATAATTAATTCCTTGAGATTTTGCGAAGGAAGCCAAATCAGGAATTGAAGTATCTATTGTAATTATTTTAGAAGGAAGATTAACATACATTTCACTAACATCTACAGTAAAACCAAATTTTACAGGATCCTTCATTATTTCCTTTAAGGCTAGTATTCTAAATACATAACGAGAGGTTTCATCATTTAATAGCAAATCATAATAACTATCCACTTGTTGCATTTCGATTTGTTTCGTAACTCCAGTCATACCTCCGTTATAAGAAGCTGCCGCTAAGGTCCAATTTCCGAATTTTGCTTTAGCTTCTAATAAATATTTACATGCAGCTTCAGTAGATTTTTCTAAATGATAGCGTTCATCCACCATATCATTTACTTCCATGCCTTTTTCTTTGGCTGTTAACGGCATAAATTGCCAAACACCTCTAGCACCAGCGGGAGAAACAGCATTTGCTAAACCACTTTCGATGACAGCCAGATATTTAAAATCATCTGGAACACCATATTTTTTTAATATAGGTTCAATAATTGGAAAAGCACGATTCGCTCTCTTGATGATCAATAAAGTGGTAGCATCCAAGTTGGCATTGATTAGCAATTCCCGATCTAGCCTTTCTCTAACATCCGTAATTTGCAATGGTGTTGATTCTCCAGCAAAATCAATACTCACAGGGAAAAATTGAGAAGTTCCTTCTTTGGTGATTTTATTTTTGTTTTCTGTTGATATTCCATAAATAAATGCACCGCTAATCATTACTATCGTTCCTATTAGCGTTGTTTTCTTAATCCAGTTCATTTGACATTAGTTTAGATGGGTAAATTTACACTATTTAGCCTATTTAAGGATATTGATTTAATATAATTTTAGGTAAATTATCATTAAGCCAACGGTATTTACTGAGAATCATGATATGAGTTCCTCCTTTTACAACGATACAATTTTGAATGTTTTTGATTGGAAAAACTTCATCAGCATCTCCATGAATATGAATTACGCGGTTATCGGGTTTCGTTCTATCCCAAAGAATCATTTGCTCAATAGCCCATTCTAAATAAGTTTTATCACGTACCGATAAAAATTTTTCGTATAATTTTAATCGTTGTTGTACCATCGTTCCAAATGAAAAATTTTTTAGTATTTCAATATTTTGAAATAACGAGGTTGGCACTAATTTATAGGCTTTAGTCGATTTTATAATCTTCATTCGCAAGGGAACTTCCAAATTGGTTTTTACACTTGAAATGATGATTAATTTTTGCAATTTTAGAAACGCTGCCATTTCTTGAACCAAAACTCCACCAAAAGAAACACCAATTAATACCGCTTCATCATGGATGACGAA
>CANHMG010000013.1 GCA_947461795.1 Flavobacteriaceae bacterium
TCGACTAACAAATCCGCCATAGACCAATCTGGAATTAAGGCTTTGCAAGGTAGAGGTTGCGTTTCTTGGCGTTTGCTCCATTCCATTACTTCAAGTTCAGGAAGTATAATAGCCATATCAATATTGTTTTCTTTGATAATAGCTTCCATACTACTCCAATAGTTTGGACTCGTAGCCGATGGCACCACAATGGTTTTATTAAACAAATCGTTTTGATATAAACCTATTGCTAGTGGATTAATATCCGTTCCAATTAACTCAAACCGCTTATAAAAAGAATATTTTTTTAATGCTATTGCAAAACTTCTTGGGGTTGGTCCACCTACTCCTGTAATTAATATTTTCATATTTTATATTTAATTAGAACCATTAAATGGGTTCATTGGTCGATCTACGCTTTGATTAACACCATGTGTTTGAATTACTTTTAATAAAGTCATCCATAATATTTTTATATCTAAGAGGAAGGAAACATTGTCAATATAATAGATATCGTATTCAAATTTTTTGGTCCAAGAAATTGAGTTTCTACCATTTATTTGTGCCCAACCCGTAATTCCAGGACGCATTTCATGTCTTCTTAATTGGGCTGTAGAATAAAGTGGCATGTATTTATACAATAATGGTCTAGGTCCAATTAAACTCATGTCGCCTTTTAAAACATTTATTAATTGGGGTAATTCATCGATGGATAATTTTCGAATTAGTTTTCCAGCTTTGGTTAATCTTTTGGCATCAGGAAGCAAATTTCCTTCTACATCTTTTTCGTCCGTCATGGTTTTAAACTTGATGATGTGAAATGGTTTCTGATGCAATCCAGGTCTTTCTTGAAAAAAGAATGCTTTGTTTTTATTTTGATAACTTAAAATTAAATAAACAACTATTAAAAGTGGCATTCCAATTACTAAAACAGTTATCGAAATAAGAACATCTAAAAATCTTTTAAAAAATAAAGAATACATATTACAATTGATGTTTTTCTAATAGCGATTTCAATCCTTTTTTAGCTGGCAATTGCCATAATAATTTACACCAATCGTGGTTTCCTTCTATAAATCCAGGGCCTTTTTCTGTGATGACAACATCCCAACCAATCGATCTATTTTGCGGATGTAAAAGTGCAGCTTCTTTCACCATTTTCAAAGTTTCTTTCCAAAAAGGCACTTCAAAGCCAACTATTGAAACTTTCGTTATAGGGTGAACATTTTCTTCGGGTTTAGTGATATCGCTATACACAGCTGGTCCGTTTACAATTCCTGTTACTTCATCAATTGGAGCAGCCAAATTACCCGCGGCCATATTGTCTACTGAAGAATTCACAGAAATTCGTTGTCGACACCCTAATATTTCAACTTCATTTTTAGCATTCAATTGAGTAAATATTCGAACCGTGTTTACAGCGGTTGGAGAAAGTTCACTCAATTTTGGATGTTGAATAATAAATTCTTCCACCAAATCAAAATGATTCTTTTCCATATAATCTACTAGGGATTCTGAATTAAGTTCACTAGCATTTTTAATTGCTACATCCACCCCACATTTACCATCGGCTACTTTGAAAACCAATTTTCCAGAAGGATTATTGAGTAGATTTTGAACTGTTTCAGAATGATTCTTTAAATCGGAAATATCAGCAACAGTATGCACGAAAAAGTTGCCATAGCTTCGATAAAATTTGGTTTTATCATCTAGAATATCTCTATATTTTTTTGGATTCATTTGGAGTTGATATTCGAACATATAACCTGTTCCAGCCCATTTTTTCCGTTCTTCTTTATTCTTTTCAAAGAATCGAAATTGAAAATATTCTAAAACCGAAATATTAAAAGTAAATACTGAAAATAGAACATCAATTAAAATACTCAGTTTGCTTTTATTTGTTTGTAGAGCAGTATAGTTCAAAAAAAGCCAAAACTTTTTCCAATCCATTTGTTTCATATAATACCCTAAATAGAGGATTCTTTTCATTATTTTCTTTGTTTTGAAAGGTAATCTCCCAATTCATCAGCAGCCATAAATTCTACATCTGGCCATTTTTTTACAATTTCATGCAATAGTTTCCGCAAAGTTTCTAGTCCTTTTTCACGGTTTTTTGGGTCGATGTGACCACAAAAATTCACACGATGAGAACTAATAATGGCAGCTCTATTCCAGCGAAAAGCCCTTTCAATTTGTTTCAACGCAAAATTTACCCAATCCAATCCACGATCTTCGGTTGGTTCGAAAACCACATTTCGGACCATGATATTCAATCCTTCAACTGTTTTTTTTCCCGTATAGTTGAAGGATGTTTTATAAGAATTTAGACCTTGATGTTCTTTACGAATCAAACCCAAATCGATATAATGAATTCCATTTTCTTTTAAAGTTGCAAAAAGTGAATGATGAATATTGTATACAGGCGGTGTAAAATATGTACTTGAATAACCATATACTTCTTCGAAAAGCTGTAATCCTTCTTTAATTATTGGTTTCAACGTTTCGTTTTCTTTACTATCCCAAAAATCAAAAGCAGCTGTACTTGACATCGTTGGATAGTCATCGTCTGAAATACTTGTGTATGATTTATTCTTTAACGCAGTGAGCAATTCAAAATCTCTTTTCTTTAATTTATCATTAAAAACCGTTAGATTTAGATGTTCTCTGCCATGAAATTGTGGTTTCAAAAATCCTTTAGCAATACCTTCTTTCCATACTTCCCAAGCTCCCGAATAGGCTTCGGGTTGTTGGTTGGCTAATTTAGCATAGGTCTCTGGAAGTTTTTCAAAATAATAGTGTTGAAAATCATTGGCTTCCATTTTCTCAAAATCGATATTGCAAGGAAGTGCAAAGGGTGTAAAAACAGCATGGCGTCCATTTTTGTCTTTAACGGAATCTAATACTTCATACAATTGTTCCAAATCTTGTTTGGTTTCCAAGGTATCTAACAAATCAAAACGCGAATACACTTTCAATCCAGCTTCGTCTAATTTTGTCCTAGATTCTTTTGAATTAAGGCGAACATTCCCATAATCATCTACTGAAAAAACTACAATTTTTCTAGAAGTCCTCCAACCTAAAATATTTTTTAAATTGTTGATAATACTGTCTTTAATTCTGGAAATCATAGGTCGTTTTTTAAGTATAATTCGACAAATTTATCCGCATTATCTCTTCTAAATAAATGTGAAGTTTTAATAGCATTGTGCGACATTTCCTGCCATTTTTGTTTATCCTTGCTTACAGATTCTATAAAATCTTTCGCATGAAGTAATTCTCTTTCCGTGAAACATTCAGCCGCTTGATATTTAGAGGCATAGACGTTCAATTCAGAATCTTCGCCAGCAATATAAATAGAGGGAATCCCATAACTCATCAAATTATACGATTTGCTCGGCACACTTCCTTTCGAAGTCAATTCATCTAAAATGACAATTCCTAAATCGGTTGCTGAAAGTGAAAAAGGAAACATTTCGTCGGTTTGAAAAGGAAGAAAAGTACAATTGGGCAGTTGTTTCTCTTCGACCATTTTTTGCAAAGCAGGCACTCGAGGGCCACGGCCTATGATTTGAAAAAGTATGGATTCATTTTCTTTTAAAAGTTCCGCCAGTTGGACTACCACCTCAACTTTATGCGTTAAACCAATATTTCCGGAATATTGTACAATAAATTTATCTTGCAATTGATGGTTTTCAATAAAAGGATTTTGTGTTTTTGAAACCCTTTCATTTTGTTGAAAAATAGACCAAATCGGTTGTATGATAATTTTAGAACGAGGCACATAAACTTCCACTAAATCTGCCATTTTATCACTTATTGTGAAAAGTCGATAGGCTTTTTTAAAAGATTTTCTATTGAATGCTGCCCAAGTTTTATATAAGATATGTGTTTCTTTCATTCCAGTAATCTTAAAAACATCCGGGTAAACATCCCAAATAACCATGCTGAAACGATGAGGCAATATCAAATTTAGTAAATATCCCATGGGCGGAATCGACACAAAGAAAACTTCAAAGCCACGATATTTAGTAAGTAACAACCAATAAATTTTGAAACACGCTTTGATGTAGGAAAGAAATTTTTTACTAGATGGTCTTTCTACCCATTTATTGATATAAGTGACTTCTATTGCTTCTTTTAACTCTTCGCCTTGCACATGTACGCTACCTGTAATAAGGCTTACTTTTTCAAATTGCTCGGCAAAAGCATTACAAAATCCAATAGTAAGATAATTCGAGGCTTGATTTACCACGACTATCTTTCTATCACTAATTTTTCCCATAATAAAATTTGAGTAATTCTATCTTGATATAAAGTACAATTTTATTCCGCTTGCTTCAAAATTTTATGCCCTCCTTTTACAGAGTGAATGTCTTTTAAAAATAAAGACACATCCATGGCAACCATTTCATCCACTAACATTTTTAAATCGTATTTGGGTTGCCAACCTAATTTTGTTTTCGATTTGGTTGGATCGCCAATTAACAAATCAACTTCAGTAGGTCTAAAATAAGCTGGATCAACTTTGACTAAAACATCTCCAATTGCAGGAATTTTGAATTCATTCAAATCGACCTCTTTACCTATAGCATTTTGATATACTTCTTGGTCAATTGATTCTAAAATTCCTTTTTCATCTATTCCTTCTCCTTCAAACCGAACTTTAAATCCAACTTGATGAAATGCCATTTTAATGAAATCACGAACACGAGTAGTTACTCCAGTTGCTATTACATAATCTTCGGCCACATCTTGTTGCAAAATTCTCCACATCGCTTCTACGTAATCTTTAGCATGACCCCAATCTCTTTGCGCATCGAGATTCCCCATAAATAAATCCTTTTGAAGTCCTAATGCAATTTTAGCAACAGCACGTGTAATTTTTCGAGTTACAAAAGTTTCACCTCTTAATGGAGATTCATGATTAAAAAGAATTCCATTACAAGCAAACATATTGTAGGCTTCTCTATAATTTACAGTAATCCAATAGGCATAAATTTTAGCAACAGCATAAGGAGAGCGCGGATAAAAAGGGGTTGTTTCCGATTGAGGTACCGCTTGCACCAAGCCATACAATTCGGAAGTAGAGGCTTGATAAATTTTGGTCTTTTTTTGTAATCCCAACAATCGAACAGCTTCTAATAATCGTAAAGTTCCTATACCATCCGCATTGGCTGTATATTCTGGTGTGTCAAAACTCACTTTTACATGAGACATTGCCGCCAAATTATAAATTTCGTCAGGTTGTACTTCTTGAATAATTCGAGTCAAATTCATCGAATCTGTCATGTCACCATAATGCAATTTCAATCGAATTTCTTTTGCATGTGGATCTTGATATAAATGATCGATACGAGCTGTATTAAACATCGACGATCTTCTTTTTATCCCGTGAACCATATATCCTTTTTCAAGAAGTAATTCTGCTAAATAAGCTCCGTCTTGACCTGTAATTCCTGTTATTAATGCCGTTTTCATTTGTTCTATTTTAAATACTATTTTTAAACTATATTTTTACTTCTTTGTAATTATTTTCATGTTCTAAGAACCATTGATAAGTAGATTGAATCCCTTCGTCTAATGAAATTTTTGAACTCCAACCTTGTTCTTTCATTTTACTGACATCCATTAATTTTTTTGGTGTACCATCGGGTTTGGAATTGTCCCATATTATTTCACCTTGATGTCCAACGGTTTTTTGAATTAACTCTGCCAGTGATTTTATTGTCAAATCTACTCCAGTCCCTATATTATATAAATTTTCCTCAAATGAATTCTCCATTGCATAAACAACGGCTTCCGCTAAATCTTTGACATGAAGGAATTCTCTCATAGGTGTGCCAGAACCCCAAAGTGTCACAGGCATATGATTGTTTAGTTTGGCTTCGTGAAATTTACGCATCATTGCTGGTAATACATGCGAGGTTTGCAAATCGAAATTGTCGTTTGGACCATATAAATTAGTGGGCATCAAACTCACAAAATCTTTCCCATATTGTTTGCGAATAGCTTCACAAGCTTTAACTCCTGAAATTTTAGCTATAGCATACCATTCATTGGTTGGCTCTAAAGAAGAAGTTAACAAACACTCTTCTTTCAAAGGTTGAGGAGCCAATTTAGGATAAATACAAGAGCTTCCTAAAAAAATAAATTTAGCTACATCTTGTTTTAAAGCAGTATCAATTAGGTTGTTTTGAATCTGCATATTCTCCATTAAAAAAGTAAATGGATAATCATTATTGGCTAATATTCCTCCAACTCGTGCAGCAGCATCAATTACTATTTCAGGTTTTTCTTGTGTAAAAAAATCTAAAACTGCTGTTTGATTTCTTAAATCCAACTCTTTGCTGTTTTTTCCAACAAGATTATGATACCCCTTATTTTGCAATGCTTCCCAAATCGAACTTCCAACCATTCCAGTGTGTCCTGCAATGTATATTTTTGATGATGTATTCATTTTTTTTATTGTTTAAAAATAGAAATAAATTCGTAAGCTGCTTTTTTCATTCTATTTTCATAGGGTTCGTAAAGTAATTGATTAAAATCTCGATCAGGATGGTGATTTAATATAGCCGCTAATTGATTCCAATTATGGGGTTCGAAATACGTTCCTTTTTCAGCTAATTGTTCTACATTGACTTTAATATTACTAGCGATTACTGGCACTTGAAGTGATTTTGCATCTTCAATTACGGTACTCCATCCTTCGAACAAACTTGGTTGAATGATGGCTTTTGAATATTTCATGAGTAATAATTGATCTCCTCTTGGAATTAATCCTAAAAAAGAAATCGAATTTTCAAGTCCATTAGAATTGATAATGTTGTGCAATTCTTTCAAGTATTCCGAATTCGGATCGCTTGGAAATCGTCCCGTTATGGCAACATGAACTCGAATTCCTTTCTTCTGAAGTTCAGCTAAAGCATTAAAAATAACCAAATGATTCTTATGTTTTTGAAATTGATTGCTCACCATAAAATACTCATTTGGCAACCCGTATTTAGATTTTATTTCATTCGAAGTCAATGATGGTAAAGAATCAATAATGGATACAAAATGATATATATGTATTGTAATACTTTTCGGAACCTTGTAAAACTGTATAAAATCATCTTTTACTACCTGACTCGAAACCACCAAATCTTTGGAGTTTTTCAAAATCATATTGATGCGGATCTTTCTTTCTAAAAGGCGCTTTTTAGTAAAAAATTTAGGATAATATACATGTTGTAAGTCAGCGTACCATGATACCAATTTTGCATTTAATTTACTGTTAACAGGATAATCATGCATAGGAAAAATAGCATTCAATTGATATTTTGTCACCAAATCATGTACAAATATATTCTTACTTTTTAAAATTGATTTTAAATATCCCTTTGCTAATGATGGAAAAATGTTCTCTACTAATTCCAAATAAGGATATTCAATTTCTTTCAAATATTCTTCTAGTTCTGGTTTATAGATGATTACGACTATAGGGCGATCTTTATCTTCTAAAAAATTTAATATTTTTATTGTATTAAGATTGTATATTAAACCTCCAGTCCATTTAGGGTTAAAATTGAAAAGAATTCCTAATCTAGATCTTTGATGCTCCATATTATTTAATACACTAAACTGAAATTATAAAATTTTCAAAAGCGGTACAAATATAGTTTAATTCAAACTTTTGAATAAATTCTTTTGAATTTTTTCCCATATCTTCTCTAACTTGAGGGTTTTCGATAAGCAACTGCAACTTTTCGGTAAATAATTCTTGATTAGAAAGTGGAATTAAATAACCATTTTTTCCTTCAACAATTAAATCACTTGGACCTGCAATACAATCAAAAGACACTACGGGTAACCCTGCAGACATGGCTTCTCCAACTACGTTCGGAAAGCCTTCAGAGGCCGAAGAAAAAGCAAATATTTTACTTGTTAAATAATAGTGTTCTACATCGGCTTGTTTCCCAGTAAAAATAACACGATCAGCCACATTTAATTTTTGGGCTAATGCTTCCCATTCGACTTGGTTGTTTTGCTTCAAATGATCGTAACCTACTAAAACCAACTTCCAATCTGGTGCATTCAATTTTGAAAAAATCTCAATTAAAACATCTTGTTGTTTTGATTTTATATACCGTCCAACCATCAAAATATAATTTTGTCTTGGAATATTTTGCGCAGGAATGGGACGAATTGGATTGCCAATAACTTTGAAATTAGAATGTTGATACATTTTTTTGTAAATGTTCAATGCCTTTTCTGTTTGCACAATAATTCCTTTGGCTTTTGGATATAAAATAGTACGCAAGGTATCGTGTAATTTTCCTAAACTTTTATCCGGTTGTGCACGATCTGAAACATAAACAGGAATTTTTGTCCCTAATAGTGCTAACAAGACCATCGTATTCCAACGTTCTCCAAAAGATAAAACCGCCATTGGGTTAATACTTTTTATGGTCTTTCTTAAAAAAAAATTAGTTTTTAAAGTAGATAGCAATCTTTTAGAATTATCAAACTCAAAGGAAGGTTTATAAATATTAATATCCTTTGAAATTTCATAGAAAACATCTCGTTTGATACCATACAAAACTAAATGAATCGTATAGTTATTATTGGATGCAAAGAAATTAATCAATTCCGACATCACTCTTTCCATTCCCCCAGCTTGAAGCGAATGAATGACAAAACAAATATCTTTTTTAGTAGTAAGAGCCAATTTTGGTTTTTATAAAGAATTTATCCAATGAATATAACGCTGAATTCCTTCTTCAAGAGAAACTGTCTGTTGATATCCTATGGACTGTAATTTCGAAATGTCAGCTCTCCAATTGAGCGGATCGCCTTGTTTCACATGATTGTTAAAACTTATGGATTTTTGAACTTTAAAATTGCGTCGAAACAGTTCAGATACGTATTCAATTGTAAATTCTTCCCCATTGGCTATATTGATTGCTTCTCCTGAAAATGTAGCTTTTTCAAGTACTAAATGAATGGCCCTCACAATGTCATCTACATGAATAAAATCTCTGCTTTCCTTTCCTGTTCCATACAATTCAATCGAATCAGAATTTAAAATTTTTTGATACAAATCCCAAAAAAGCTGCTTTTTCAACCCATTACCATAGGCCGAAAAAATTCGCAACGAACACGTTGGAATGGCATAAAAATCATGAAACTCTTTTCCTATTTGTTCCGCATGTAATTTATGAATTCCATAAGGTGACAACGGTTGTAAAGCCACATTTTCGGTAATCGGCAATTGAGTTGGATTCCCATAAACAGCGGCACTCGATAGATTTACAAATTTACATTTCGGTTGATAGGTTCGAATCGCTTCCAATATTTTAAACACATTTACAGTATTTAAATTAAAATCTTTCATTGGAAATTCCAATGACAACGGAACACTAGCTGCACCAGAACAATTGATACAAGCATCAAACGTATGTTTTTCAAATAAGGCATGATAATCCGAATTGGTGGCGTCAATTTGATAGTAATCTTTACTCGTATAATCGGTTACTACATCACAACCAATTACGGTAAAGTTTTGTTTTTTGAAATATTCCATCGCGTGGAATCCAATAAACCCTTTTGAACCTATGATTAGTATTTTCATATGTATATACTTATTGTTTTTTATAGGTCATATGTAATTCGCAAACTATTATTGGGGGTTGAGATCGATTTTGGGTCATGCTCATTTCATGTTATTCTTTTAAAAGTAATTCTACCATCCATCCATAAGGATTGAATGCTCCTTCATGCCAAACCAATTGTTCATCCCAATAGCCAGGACAATCGTCATAACCCGCATTGGCAAAACCATAACTTATTTCAATAAGTAGCGGCTGATTATTTTCATCCAATACATAATCATAAGCAATACATTGTGCTTTTAGTTTCTTTTGATATTCAAAGGATACTTTCACAAAACGTTCATCAATCGCCTCTTTGTCATAAATAATAAATCCACTACCCGAAGCTCTAAAATCGTTTACTCGATTCATTCGTTTGATTCCAAAAGCTTTGCCATCCACCACAACAATTCGAATGTCAGAATCGTTGTTGGCTATAAATTCTTGAAAATACAAGTAATTCATTTCATTGCCAATAACACGAGCATAACGAGGTGGTTTTACCAATCGAATAAATCCTTTCAAAACATCAAAAGCTGTCGTTTTGCCAAGTCGCCATCTGCGGAAACGTTCTTGAATACTTTCCCAGCCGTCATATGCTGGAAACCCTTTTCCAAAAGCTTTTTGAACTAGTTTTTTAGCTTGAGTTGTAGTACTCACTAACTGTACATTTTGAGAACCCGCACCTCCTCTAAGCTTGAATACTTTAGGGAATTTTGTTTGTTGGATCCAATCTAATACCGTTTTCTCATCATAAAAAACCCAAGTTTTTACCAAATCAATATGCAAGGCTTCTAGCAAGTATTTTTGCCCTACTTTATCATCAAAATGCCAAGCGGTATTGAAATCAGGAAATACTTTTTTTCCACTTTGTTCTATCGAAAAAAGCAACGATTTCGCCATGACAATATCAGAAGGTTCTGCTTGATGATAATGCCACATTATTGCAGAACAATCTTTCAATTGTTCAATAATATCATTGGCATAACAATCCACTAATTTATAGGGAATATTATTTTTTTGACAATAGTCAATCCATCTAAAATGAAATAAAACTGGACTATTATTATGGTGAAATGCGATCATGTTAATCTAAGTATTGTTGAGCCCACAATTCAAATCCAAGCATCAACCAAATAGCATCTAATTGCTCTGGTGTTGCTTTGGAAATAGAATTGACCCATTTTGTGAGTTCATCGAGTTGAAATAAACCTCTTTTTTGTATTCCCGGCGCGACTTGTTGTTTCCATTTTTCTTGAAATACCTCAGAGGACATAAAAGATCGCAACGGGATTCCAAATCCCATTTTTTCTCTATACGCGAATTTTTCTCCAAATTTTTGGGCACAAATATCTTTCAAAGTAACTTTGGCTTCGTCTTTCCCTTTGTGCTTTCCAACCAAATCAGAACCTGAAATGTTCAAGGAAGTTGTCACCATATCGTTGTCTAAAAATGGCACTCTATTTTCGATCGAATGTGCCATTGACATTTTATCTTGTCGCATTAATAAATCGGGTAAATACGTCAGCAACTCGAATTTTCGTTGTTTAAGTATGGTGTCTCCTTTCATAGACTTTATCGTCTGATATCTTTCTTGTATGGCATTTTGTAAATTAAAATCAGATTTCAACGCATGCGCTGTTTCTAGACTTCCAAAAGCAGATTCCATAATCATGCGTTTGTTACTATCGAAATAATAACTGATAAATTCCGAAATGTTTTTGCTGTTTTTCTTCAAAGCACCTAAAAACATTCTTCTAAAAAAAGGAAATTGAGTGGCTCTGATAAATCGACTATAACCCGCTAAGGATTCGTCTGCTCCTTCTCCACTCAATAAAACCGTTACATGCTTTTTGGCTTCTTGACTCAATAGATAAATCCCAATGGTGTTCGGATGATTTAAAGGTTGCTCGAAATGCCAAATCGCTTTTTCCAATACATCAAAATAATAATTGGCTTCCATTTCGTATTTGTGAGCATGCAAGGAAAGTTGATCTGCAACAATATCGATGTATTTTTCTTCTGAAAATTTTTGATCTTTGAAAGTAATGGAAATCGTTTCCAAATTCCCGTGATCTAAAGCTTTGGCTGCGTAATAACTAACGAGCGAAGAATCTACGCCACCAGAAAGTTGACAACCCAACTTCACATCACTAATCATTTGAGAGGCTACACTTTTTTGCAAAGCCTTTTCTAATGTTGTTTGACTATCTTGATGGGAAATCGGGTGATTCCCTTCTTGATTGATATCGTAATATTGATGGGATTGAATTTCACCTTTTGTAATACTCAAATACGTTCCTGGAATACAATTGCTAATGTTTTTAAACAGCGTATTATTGACAACATTTCTAAACAGTAAAAACTCGTCCATTTTTTCGAAATCGGCTTCAAATTTGAAATCAGGCAAAGCTTTGAAACTTTTCATTTCGGAAGCAAAAGCCAATCTACCGTTTTCTTTCAATAGATATAAAGGCTTAATTCCGAAGCGATCACGCGCTAAAAATAAAGTGTCTAATTTCAAATCATAGATCGCCAAAGCAAACATTCCGTTGAGCATTGAAATCATTGTTTCCATTCCGTATTCGAGATACAAATGCAATACGATTTCCGTGTCAGAAGTACTTTTGAAATGATGTCCTTTGCTTTCTAAATCAGCTTTATAATCGAAAGCGTTGTAGATTTCGCCATTCATAATCAAGATTACTTGCTCATCTGGGCTAATCATAGGCTGATGTCCCATGGGAGAAAGATCTAAAATACTCAAGCGATTGAAACCCAAGATTAGATCATTTTCTGATTTAAAGGCAGCATCCTCAGAAATGGTTATAGCTTCGAATGACTTGTTTTGAGTGTTGATTCCAACAATTCCTGAATCATCTGGTCCGCGATGCTTTTGAATCGCCAACATTTCACGAATAGCTTTGTTGTTAGTTTCTTTTCTGGTATCTAAATAATAATACCCTGTAAATCCGCACATACTTACTTGTTGGGGTTTATCGAATTAATCAATATATCGCGATGCGCTTCACAACGAATTAAATTCGTGAAAAGCAATTTTTTATTTTTTGTTATGATGGAAGGCAACAGCCCTTTTTTATATAAACTAGGAAGATATTTTCCTTTATAGGGTTGAATCCACGTATTCATGACAGGTTTCCATTTTTGGACATATTCATCAAAAGCACTTTGCAATTTGGCATCATCGGCAATAATACTATTCAACTGTTCTTGATGAGATTCCAACTTTTTCTTTTCATCAGACGCAATTAATCGTACCCCTACTTCATCTGTATTATGAACAACAAATTCTCTTTCAAAAGTGATGGGTTTTCCTTTTTCAAATTGAAGTCGAACAATCATTCCTTTATTCCATGGAAGATTGCGCATGCCTTCCCAATCGAAACAAAAATTCCCTAAACTATAGAAAATCGGGGCTTCTTTATAGACTTCATAACCCGAAATAATATGCGTATGATGAGCGATAACCGAACTTGCGCCGGCATCTACGAAAAAGCGATACCATTTTTTCATCCTTGGACTTGGCAATTCGTAATGTTCATGACCGCCATGAACAACAACCACAATAAAATCGGACTTTTGTTTGGCTTCTTGAATTTGATTAAAAACGCTAACTAAATCGATAGGATGGCAACCAGGTTCCGCACCAAAAGTTGTAGTCCATTCGTTTTCAGCAATATTAATAAAGGCAAACTTGGTGTTTTCTTTTTCCCAATGGAAAGTTTTGGATGCTTCCTTTAAATTGGCTCCACTTCCCAACCAATTGATGTCGTGTTTTTCTAATGTTGCATAGGTTTCTTGCATGCCTTCCCAACTATAATCTTTAAAATGATTGTTAGCGGTAACAACAACCTTGCAATTCAGGTGATTTAAAATACTAGCGGTATCTGGATGCGCTTTGATATGTGGTCCTGTCTTACTTATTTTTGATTTAGAAGTAGTTAATGGACATTCTAAATCGAGTACATTCAAATCATTTTGATTAAAAAAAGGAAGCACTGACTCGAAAAGTGGTTGCCATGTATTGTTTTTGAAGTGTTCTTCTACACGCATCCATGGACAAAAATCTCCTGTAAATCCTATCTGTATCATTGTTGTAATGTTGTTGATTCTTTTTGGAGTACATTTTTTAATAAAAACTCGGTAATTTTCATTCCTCCATTTTGATTAAGATGATCTGGAGCCAACCAATCAGCAGCTGAATTAAGTATTTTGGAGGAAACTTCATAATTGTTCAGATTATAAACAACACTTGTCGATTGGTTTTTCAAGGTTATCGTATACTGAAAAGGCAAAGAATTTCTATTAGAATTCGACCCTGGGAGTTCTACTAGAATCACTTGAATTCCACGACTCTCGCAAAGTTGAATGATTTTTAAAAGATAGGCATCTTTATAGTCAATAGTTGTAGCAGTTGGGTTTTTAAATACCGAAGTATCTGGTATAACTTTTTGAGTTTTCCATTGCCCTAAAATCATTTTAGCGTTTCTATGATCTTTAGAAATTAGGATTTTTATTAAATCAACCGCGAGCCATTGAAAATTAAATAAAGGAGGATTGGTACAATTAGAAATCCAATTTGGATGATAGAAAAATTCTACTTCAGGATTGGTAAATGGCACTGGATTTAAATACGATTTCCCAATAGCAGAGGAAAATCCAACTACAACCATTTTAGGTTTTGAATTGTTTTTAAGATAATCTTCCAGCAGCAATAATGATGTGGAGACATGATCTCCTGCAACTGACAAATTATACGTACTCATTCCATTTTTAGACAAATAATCTGAATCAATTCCGTCTAAAGCCATGCTATTTCCTAAAACAATAGTTTCAAAATTTTGATTTTTAAAATTGGAGATTTCATAGATTTTATTAAATCCTGGACTGAAGCAAAGCAAAACCAATAAATAGAGCATATTGAGAACAACTACTATCGCTAGAAACCAAAAACATTTTTTAAAGAAATTCGACATTATTCGCTTTCGTATTAAAATTGAAAATAAATAAAATTGCTTTGTTTACCTCCAAAAAGCATAATAAATACTATGATTATGGCATAAATAGACCATCTTTTTACAACTGAATTCATAGTGCCTTGATTGAATTGAAGTCCAAATTGTTTATCCCGATGCATCCATTCTACAAGAATTAAAATACCAATCATAGCACAATGTATGATGAAATAAATCATATCCTGTTTGCCTAAAAAGTTAGGTTTTTGAAACAAACTTTTAGAGAATATTTCTTTTAAAATGGAGAAGGCTTGTGTAATACTATCGGATCTGAAAAATATCCAAGCAATTACTGTGAGAAAAAAAGTAAATAGTATTTGAAAGAATTCTTTTATCGAAGGTAAAAACTGATGTGTTGGGATGATATGCAAGTGATTTCGATTTCTGTCAAGCAATAATAATGGAATAAAATAAAGTGCATTTAGCAATCCCCATGCTATAAAAGTCCAATTGGCGCCATGCCAAAACCCGCTTACAAGAAAAATAATAAAGGTGTTTCTAACTTTCATCCAAGTTCCGCCTTGACTTCCTCCTAAAGGGAAATACAAATAATCTCGAAACCAAGTAGATAATGAAATATGCCAACGTCGCCAAAATTCAGCGATATCTCTAGAGAAATAAGGGAAAGCGAAGTTACGCAACAAATCAATTCCAAACAAACGCGAAGCCCCTAAAGCGATATCGGAATACCCTGAAAAATCCCCGTAAATTTGAAATGTAAAAAACAAAGCTCCCAAAAATAAACTACTTCCGTTGTGTTCGCCGCTGGCATTGAATATTTGATTGGCATAAGTCGCACAATTATCTGCAATGACAACTTTTTTAAATAATCCCCACAAAATTTGTCGTAAACCGTCAGTGGCTTGCTCGTAACTGAAAGTTCTTGCTTTCTTAAATTGTGGTAAAAGATGTGTTGCTCTTTCGATTGGACCTGCTACTAATAAAGGGAAATAGCTTACAAAAACTGCATAATCAACAAAATTCTTTTCTGCGATAATTCGTTTTTTATAAACATCAATGATATAGGAAAGTCCGTGGAAAGTATAAAATGAAATTCCAACTGGCAAGATAACTTTTAACGTCCATGGATTAATCACTATTCCTGCATTGGCAATAGCCTGCGTTAATTCGGTTACGAAGAAATTGTAGTATTTAAAAAATCCTAAAAACCCTAAATTGATTCCAATGCTCAATACTAGCCAAAATTTACTCTGTGCTTGCGTTTTGGCTTGTTCGATTTTCAATCCAGAGAAATAATCTAAAAACGTAGAAAAAGCTAAAAGAAATAAGAATCGCCAATCCCACCAGGCATAAAAAACATAACTCACTAATAGAATTAGAAGATTCTGTTTGCTGATATTCTTATTAAAAACAAACCAATAGAGTATAAATACTATCGGTAGAAAAATGGCGAATTCTATGGAGTTGAATAACATAGATTAACTTTATAATTTTTACTTAATGGCAAATTGCGACAATTCATCAGTGGAGATAAACAACACATCGGGCCATTTTTTTAGAATTGTTTGTAGCAGTAGATTGAGATCTTTTAGTCCTCGATCTCTATTTTTTACGTCAATAAAGCCTACAAAGTTGATACGGTGTGAGCATATAACTGCGGGTTTATTCCAATGGAAAGCACTTGAAATTTGAGCCAAACAACTGTTTACCCAATCTCTATTTGGATTCATGGATGGTTCAAACATACAGTTTCGTATATTGTATTGAATGCCTAGAGAATTAGTCTCTCCAAAAGTATGTTGTAATGGGGTGTACTGATCAAAAGTTCCTGTAGGCATTAGTTGAGATCGCAATCCTTGAATCCATTCTACGCCATGTTCTTTCAATACTTCTTCAATTAATGGATCCCAATTGTAACATGGTGCGATAAAAGATTTTGAAACTTCACTGAATGTTTCTTTGAAGATTCGAAGGCCATCCGCTAGTATAATTTTCTGATCATCAATATCCTCTTTAGCATCCCAATCGTAGGCTTCCATAAAACTATAATCTCCAGTTCCAGAATAAGTAGCATTCCAATCGAAACAAAAATGTGCTGCTTCATTATTTTGTTGTAAAACCTTAAGCCATCTTTTGTAATTGAGATGCTCTCTTCCATGAAATTGTGGCTGAAAAATACCATTGGATTTCCCTTCCCTCCATAAATCTAAATTTTTGGAATGATTTGGGTATTTTTGAAAGGTATCCGTGAATTTTTCATAGTGAAATTCAGTATAATTAGAAGCTTTAATTTTATCAAAATCAGGATTTGCCATTATCGCATTAGCGGTAAACTTTGCGGGCGAACCCGAGGCATCTTTATGTTTTGATAATAGTTCAAACAACAGTTCTAAATCGTCTTGTGATTCTAATGCATCTACTTTATAAATACTTTTACCAATATCCAATCCTTTATTTTGAAAAGCTTTAACAGCATCTTTCGACGGAGTTCTGACCGCTCCCCAATCATCTGATTCTATAAGCACTAATTTTCTTCCAATTGATTTTCCAGTACTGTTAATCTTAGTAGCAGAGAGATACGATTTTAAACTTTGGATTATTTGATTGCTATTTTTCATCAATTTCTAATTAAAGTGGCCTTTAATTTTTATTTAAATAAATCGATTAAAGGAATCGGCATATCAACGACAATTGCTAAAATTGGATTGCTGAAGATTGACATAAAAGAAACCGTATCAAAAGAAATTCTAATAGAAATCAAAATAAAAAAATACAATATTGGAGTTATAAGAACCAACCATCTTTTATACATAAAATCATCAAATCGAGTATAGAAATATACCAGTAAAGAAACTCCAAATAATTGCGCCACTAAAACAAATCGCCCACCAGAAGGCAACAAAGAAGTGATATTACCGATAGTCAATATCAACAAAGAGAAACCAAATAAATTAGAGAAAGATTTAGAATCCTTATTGATTTTGTTATTTTTAAAATAGATTACAGTAAATAATATCACAATAAACCACATCAAAGAGTTAGTATAATACTTTATATACCAAACAGCAGATTCATTAAGGTCTGAAACCGATTCGACATATTCATCGTTCGTATATCGATCAACCCTTGGCATTAAAAACGCGGGAGCAATACTTTCAAACTTCGCACGAACAGCAGCTATATTTAAAGTTGAAAGTGAAAAACTGGCTATAAATAAAAAGTAAAGTATTCGCCAAGGTATTTTAACGAAAGCAAATAAAATTAAAGCTGCTACTGGCAATACAAATGAAAAATGAATAAGAAAACTTGTACTTGCGATTAAAATTCCTTTTCGTTTACTATTGACTAAATATTGAAAAGCTCCATAAAAGAAGACGTGGGCTGCTGTCCACATTCGGACTCCATTCAAATTCCAAAATCCTAACACACATATAAAGGCAACTACTAAAATCCAAAAGGTTCTGTCTACTTTTTTTCCTTTAGCAAGATCAATAACCATCCAAATATTTCTCGAATAAAAATAACCGTAAACAATACCAAAAACAGCAAATAAAATATTACCGTCCTTTGTAAATCGGGATAGAATGAAAGTTATTAAAGGTTGGTAGATATCTACTGTATCGGATTCATCTGTATAAAAGTTGGCTAAAAAAACATCCCAACTCATTGGAGTGTTGTATAGATTGATAAAATTAACAACATATCGATTCGCATCCATAATTTCAGGGCGATACATGGTATATCCGTAGAAAATTACGAACAACCATACGCTGTTTTTCGCCCAATCCTCTTTATAATATTTAAAGGCTTGAATAAAACCCAAGAAAGGTGAAATCAAAAAGAAAACAAAATTATTCTTCAAAGGATGTATTATTTTTCGTTTCAAGCTAATTTTATTCTTTTATGAGAGATAAAAACTTTTTTGAAACATTTTCGATTTTGTATTGTTCAATATTGTTAAAGACAAAGGAATTACTATAATTTCCATTCAAAAATTCAGTAACAATTGATGTTTCAAATTCATTTGAAACAGAGGACAGAATTGGTCTACCAGTAAGGTAATAATCAATTAATTTGCTTGGTGCCTGATGTACAGCATCATAAGCAATATTAACTAAAAAATCCATACTACTTAATTCTTTGAGTAAATCAATTCTAGGAATATAATGTCTCACCTCCAATTTTTCTTTTAAAATTGGAAGAAATGGCAACACCAAATCTTGAGTTTCGGTATAAATAATAAATTTAAAAGGTTCTTTTACTGTAGCAAGATATTCTAATAAAGGCGTTGGGTTTCGTGTAGTTCGAATAAATGTACCTGCAAATCCAAAAGTGGGAACTTCATTTTTATTAAAATCATTTCGAACCACTTCATCAAATTTAAATCCTTGGGATATTTCAATTACTTTATTTCTAAATTCTGTATAATAATTTTCTTTCATCATTATTTTAGGAACCGCAATAAAATCGGCCTTTCTACAAAACCACTGTTCAAAATATTTAAAATAAAATACCTTTTTAAAACTATCATGAATCGCTCCCATAAAAGGATCTCCGCAATCCGCCACCCAAATAGAAGCTAACGGATTCGACTTAGTTCTAGCCCAAGCGGTGCCCCAATGAATGGAATGTGGTACTGCAACTGATATTAATAAATCATAAGATCCCTTTTCTTTTTTTAATGCTTTTTTTACCATGAACATCAATTCGATGTCAGGATACAATATCAATTGTAACAAAGACCTATTGACAATTCTTTTGAATAAAACCGCAATTTTAGAACCTTCGCCAACATTAATATTGGGTAATTTTCTAGACCCTAAATTTTTAATTTGTATTCCAAATTCTTTTTCAATAGGAAGATGAAATTCGTCTTTTTTTAAAGTATATAAAGTAACCGAATGTCCTTGTCTAGCGAGTTCTTTTACTAATTCCGTTGTTCGAAACGAACGTGGACTATTTTCTGGATAAAATGCGCTACTGACTACAAGTATTTTTTTTGGATTCATTATTTATTTTGAATTAAAGCTTCTACAATGGCAATCCCAGTTGTACCATTCCCGTATAAAGGTTCTTCAAACAAAGCTGGGTTTACATTCTTAACTTTAGTTAATGCATCTATGATTGCATTCGTATCCGCGCCAGTTAAAATATTGACACCATGTTCAACCAATTCAACCCATTCCGTTTGATCTCTCATCGTAATGCATGGCACTTTATGAAAATAGGCTTCCTTTTGAACACCTCCAGAATCTGTTGCAATGAAAGCGGCATGTTTTTCTAATAATATCATGTCTAAATAACCAATAGGATCTATGATTTTTATGTTTGATGGAATTACAATTCCAAAACTTTCTATCATTTTTTTAGTCCTTGGGTGTAAGGGCAATATAATTTGATTGTTATACTCTCCAAGTCCTTTAAAAATAGACGTTAATCGATCTTTGTCATCTACATTTTCAGCTCTATGTAGCGTGACTAAAGCGTATTTTTTTGATTCAATTTCTAAATTTTTAAGAAGAGCATTGTTTTGTTCTACTTTGGTTCCGTAATACAAAGCGGCATCATACATCACATCACCGACTTGTTTTATTTTAGAAGTGTCTATTCCTTCGTTATTTAAATTTTTTACAGCAGTTAAAGTGGGCGTAAACAAAACTTCACTCGCATGATCGGTTAAAATTCTGTTGATTTCTTCTGGCATTTTTCTATTAAAGGAACGCAATCCTGCTTCCACATGAGCCACAGGAATATGCAACTTCACTGCTGCAAGAGTCCCTGCTAAAGTTGAATCAGTATCACCATATACCAAAACGAAATCTGGCTTTTCTTGTAGTAATACTTCTTCTATTTTCTCTAACATTCTACCGGTATTTTGACCGTGAGATCCACCTCCAACACCTAAATGAAAATGTGGCTTTGGAATGTCAAGTTCTTCAAAGAAAATATCAGACATATTCGAATCGAAATGTTGTCCTGTATGAACTATTAATTCTGTAATAGCATCCGATCGTAATCGAATTGCTCTCGAAACTACAGCTGCTTTAATAAATTGTGGCCTTGCACCAATAATAGTAATAATTTTCATTTTTATATTTTGAATTCTAGGATTTCAATGGTTCTACTTCAAACTGACTGAATCATTTTTAAGGACATAATGATCCTTTGTGTTGGGGCAAATGTATTCAGCTTCCCCTTTCAAAGGTAATTCCATTCTTTCTCCAAAACGTGACATCCAACCAATTTGTTTGGCAGGAACTCCTACCATCAAAGCAAAATCAGGCACGTTTTTATTGATAACACTTCCAGCACCAACAAAGGCATATTCGCCAATGGTCACACCACAAACAATAGTGCAATTGGCACCTAAAGTAGCTCCTTTTTTTACAAATGTATCTCGGTATTCGTCTTTACGCGTGACCGCTGAACGTGGATTGTAAACATTGGTAAACACCATGCTTGGTCCACAAAACACATCTGATTCGATGAAAACATTGTCGTAAACAGAAACATTATTTTGGATTTTTACATTGTTGCCAATAGTAACTCTATTTCCTATAAATACATTTTGACCTAAAGAACATTTCTCGCCTATAACGGCTCCACCACAGATATGAACCCAATGCCACACTCTCGTTTCATTTCCAATTTGAGCGCCTACATCGATAATGGCTGTTTCGTGTTTCGAATAATTCATTTTTATTTTTTTAAGAATGGATGATAATCTCCTGTTAAACCTATTGGTGTTTGTGAACGTATGCCTCCCACAATTTCAATGGCAACACGATTCTCTTCTAAACTAAAACCATCTCCATTTAAAATGTTTTCATAAACTCTCGTGTGCAAATCTGTAAATCCGTCGGAAAATTCTATAGATCTTCCATTCATAGTTAATGATCTATAGGTTCGCTTTCCTTCTTTTTTAGCAAATTCAGGAACATCATCTACATCAACCGATAAAAACCAACGCACTCTCGCTTTTTCATATTCTAAATAGCCTGCCGCTTTAAATTCGTCACGATAATGCAATTTATTATCGACCACATTTCCGAAAACAAAATGCAACATATCAAAAAAGTGTACCCCAATATTGGTAGAAACACCTCCTGATTTTTTCTCATCTCCTTTCCAAGAATGAAAATACCACTTTCCACGTGAAGTGATGTAGGTCAAATCGACATCGAATTTCGTTCCTTTTGGTGCTGCATCCACTTCCTGTTTTAAGGCGATTATTGAAGGATGCAAACGCAATTGTAAAATAGTATGCACTTTTTTACCTGTGTCTTTTTCTATGGCTTGAAGTGCATCAATGTTCCAATGGTTTAGCACTAAAGGCTTTTCACAAATGGCATCCGCATTAGATCGCAAGGCAAATCGAATGTGAGAATCATGCAAATAATTCGGCGAGCAAATAGAAACATAATCTACAGCATGTCCGCCTTGTTCTCTTCGAAGTTTATCAATATGTCGATCGAATCGCTCGAATTCGGTAAAGAAATCCGCATCCGGGAAGTAACTATCTATGATTCCTACAGAATCGTTAACATCTAGCGCTGCAATTAAATCATTGCCCGTATCTTTTATTGCCTTCATATGTCGTGGAGCGATATAACCTGCCGCTCCGATGAGTACAAAATTCTTCATAATTAAAAATCTATATTATTATTGGAGCATGCTCCATTTGAAATTATTCGTTTTTTTCAATAATTTTTGCTGGTACACCACCAATTACGACATTGCTTGGAAAAGATTTTGAAACCACAGCACCAGCGGCCACAATTACATTATCACCTAATTCTACTCCAGGTAAAATAACACAATTGGCACCAATCCAACAATTTTTACCAATGATTATAGGTTTAGTTGTTTTATCGTGCTTTTTTAAATCGTTTTTATCATGATTCGCGGATATAATTTTAATGCCTGGAGCAAATAAGGTATCATCGCCAATATACACTTTATTAATTCCTTGAATATAGCAATTTCCTGAATTGGCAAAAAAGGGAGCAACTCCTTTTCCAAGAAATACTGTTTTACTGACTTGCGAAGTATAATGCACCATAAATGGAACTTCCGCATTGACACGCATAATCTTTTGAAAAAAGAAATTTACCAATCGAAGATTTGTAGTTGTTGGAGAAAACAGATATTCCATCAGATTTGAAGGCTCGTTTTTTTTCCAATTTCGGTATTTAAATCGCTCTAAAAACATTAATTAATTTTATTGGTAAATCGAAAATAAAAAGGAAATATTAGCTTTGAAAAATTATACATCCGAATGTGTTTTTTGTATAAAAATCGCAAACCGTCTGTCTCTAATTTTGCTAGACTTGCTTTCTTAAGAATCACTATAACTTTGAAATAATCTCTAAACTTAAAAGCACCCATACTTGGCGATAAGGATAACACAACAAATTTAGCCACAACATGATTGATAAGTTGAATTTGTTCCTTTACTAATTGTTGTCGGTTTCCAAATGCTTTGATATCTTGTATGGCATAAATGAATCCTTGCATTGTTTTTTCATTAAAAAAAAGTCTCGAATTCGTCGCTGAGCCTTTCCGAGTAGTTCTTTGATACATTATCTGGTTGTCAAAGGCAACCGATTTTGCAACAGCAAAAACCTTTGCTAAAAACAATCCGTCTTCTAAATAAGGAACATTCTTTGGGTAAGAAAGTTGGTATTTTTCAAGAAGCTGTCTTTTGAATAGTATTCCCCATGATCGGTCAGGATCTTTTACTTCATAGCCTCTTGAGACAAAATAACCCTCTATACCTGTATAAATAGTATCCCCTTGTGAACTGTAATCTGATTTCCAAATGCTTTTCTGTTCTCCATCAAAAATTTCAAAACCCAAATAAAGTACATCAATATTTAAATTCTCTGCTTTATTTAAAATGCTACTAAACGTATTGGGCAAAACATAATCATCTGGATCAATTGGTAAAATATAATTTCCTTTAGCAATGGCAATGGCATTGTTTCTAGCCATTGAAACCCCTTGATTTTCTTGGTTAATTAAAATCAAATTTGGAAATTCATTTTGAAGTCTTTCTACAATTTCTCTACATTCATCTGGGGAACCATCATTGGTAACAATAACTTCATAATCGGACTGAAGAATATCCTGATCTTCCAAACTTCGGATACATTTTTCTATAAATCCTGCTACTTTATAAGCTGGAATAATAATACTTAATCGCATAAATTAATTATAAAAAGTATTTAATTTATTGCTTGACAATCTCTTTTTAAATGCATAAACATATTGAAATGGGTTTATATAAAAACAACTAATTCTATACATCAATGTAAAAACTTTCGTTTTTTTATTCCAATTCATTTGATTGAAAAACTTGGATACGGCATGAATATGATATTCAGAAGCCACTATTTCCCATGGTAAATTCGGGTGAGCTACTTGTTTTCTAATAGCAAATGAATTGAAAATAGAAGGTTTAAATAAAACTTCACCACCCACATTATTGGTAGCTTTCGCATGAATTCTATATCCAACCGTTATTTTATGAAAGTAATGCAATCGTTCTCCAGCTTTGGTCAATTTTAACCACATAGGATAATCTTCCACTAATTTATTATTTTCATCGTATCCACCAACTGCAACCAATGCTTGTTTATTACAAAAAAAAGAAGGTGTATAATGAATTCTATCGGAAACCAATAACAAATGATATTGTTTTGAAGCAGTAAAACTTGGATTCATTATATTATTCGGAAAATCTGATGGTGTAGTTTTAATGTAATTTTCCTCTTGAAATTGGTCCTGATACAATTTGATTTGGCTAAAAATAATTCGTGCGTCTGAATTATTACTCACAAAATTCATATTATCTTCAATACAATTTGATAAAAGTATATCATCACCGGCAATAATTTTAAACCAATCTGAATTTACAGCTGCAATAATACGATTGCAATTAGCCGAAACTCCAGTATTTTTTGGAACTGTAATAATTTCAATGCTTTGAAAACGAGCTTTTACTCGATCTTGAGCTATCCATTTATTTGCAATGTCAAGAGTATCGTCTTTTGAACAATCATCAGAAATGATAAGCGCCAAATTCAAATAGGTTTGATTGTAGGCACTTTCCAACGTTTCTAGTAGAAATGGTGCGGAATGATAGGTTGCTACTACTATGGTTACTATAGAATTCAACCTTTTATTTTTGATTTTAAATTCATGACAATTTCTTTAAGATTCATCCTTTTGTTTAATTCGTAAACACAATACCAAATCGTCAAAATCACAATAACAGCTTCAGCAAAATAAGCATTTGGATAACCTAACCAATAAATACTAATCAAACATAAAATTAAGGATAGCATTCCTTTTGCTAAAAGTACAAATACTTCTTTTGAAAATTGAAATTCAAACTTGACTTTCAAAATGACTAGCAACAAGACAATAAAAATTACTTGACTAATCAACATAGAAACTCCTAGACCATTGATTCCGTAATATTTGTAAAAAACCAAATTAAATCCAAGTAATATTACATTAGAAATAATCTCAATGGCAAGAAATAGTTTGTTATTTCCTTTAGCTAAAACTATAAATCCCAACACCCAAACCAAACCTTTTAATGGAATGGCCAAAACAGCCCAAAAAATAAAATCTTGTGCCGCTAAAAATTCTTTAGTAAGTAAAATATGTATTAAGAGTGGTGTCGTTGAAATCAGAAGTACTAAGACAATTCCCAAAATGATAAGAACGAGTTCCGCTTGTTCGTTGACTAATTGTTTCCATTTAATTTCATCATTGATTACTCCTGCTAATCTTGGAAAATAATCGGTTGCCATTGCAGTGAAAACCATCCCAACATAACCATCAACAATAGCTAAACCGGCATTATAAAGTCCAACATCGGATAAAGTACCCGTTTTGGAAATAAAGGCATTCAAAATAAAGGCAACAGCAGTCGTTAATAAGTTGACAATCGTAACACTAATTCCCAATCGAACCATTGGTTTCCCTAGTTCTAAGGTTTCTTTCCAATCGATTTCGACAGTTGCATGACGGATTTTACTTTTGAAATAAAGTGAAACCAAATAATTGGCAAATGCTGTAATAATGATAGCTGGAACTACACCCTGAATTCCATAAAAGTAAAATATCGGCAAGGCTACTATCAAACCAACAATTCCACCGAGAATATTCGCCTGTGCTAAGTATTTTATTTGTCGAGTTCCTCTCAGTAGCGTATAAATTCCACCCGTTAATGCTCCAAAAACAAACGTAATGGAAAGCCAGACATAATCTATTGTATGCTCGTAGGAATTAAATGAAAATTTACTTAAAAGTGGAGAAAAAGCAATCGTAATAACAATACCAATTGCGGCAGTTATCCATATCCAACGCTTAAAAACAGTAAAAATTCGACCAATTTGAAACTCATCTCCAGTAGCTTGTGCTGTAGAAATATCTCGAACTGCACTTTCTGCAATTCCTAATGAAGAAATCAATTTGATTAAATTTAAACTCGATAAAAACAACCCATTCAATCCCATTCCAGCTGTACCAATTAGCATAGCTACGGCTTTTCCTCGGATTAAAGAAATCAATATATTGAACATCTGAACACCTCCAAAAATGGAAGTGGCTTTGAATATCGATTTGTAATTGGTTGGTTTTGTTGACACTATTTATTGAAAATTGTTCAAAATTTCAATGATTTTTTGCACTTCTTCTACAGTAGTGACTGGACTAATTGGCAAACTCAAAACTTCATTATGAATAGTATTTGTAATCGGAAAATCCAAATGATTCATTTCCTTGTATGCCAATTGTTTGTTAGGTGGAATCGGATAATGAATCAGTGTTTGCACACCATTTTCACTCAAATAATTTTGCAACTCCTCTCGTTTTGAACTTCGAATCACAAACAAATGCCAAACGTGTTCTATATTTTCTTCATGTTTATAATTGGAATTATTCGGAATTGGCAATGGAATCAATTCATTGGAAATCCCATTCAAATAGAGAGATGCCAACTGTCGGCGATATTGATTTTCCTTGTCAATATACTTCAATTTGACACTGAGGAATGCTGCTTGAATCTCATCAAGACGACTGTTTAAACCTTGATATTCGTTGACATATTTTTTTTTGCTTCCATAATTCCCAAGTGCGCGAACTTGTTCTGCTAGCACAGCATCGTTGGTTGTGACTGCACCAGCATCACCCAAAGCACCAAGATTTTTTCCTGGATAAAAACTAAATCCTGCTGCGTCACCAAGGTTTCCCGTTTTTATTCCATTCCAAGAGGCTCCAATGGCTTGCGCATTGTCTTCGATGATTTTCAGATTGTGCTTCTTCGCTAAGGCAACCAAACCATCACTCCAACACACTTGACCATACAAGTGCACTACCATAATTGCTTTGGTTTTCGGTGTAATATACTTTTCGATTAAGTCAAGATCGAGATTGAAACTTTTGTTATTTGGTTCGACTAAAACTGGAATCAAATTATTATCTGAGATAGCTAGAAGTGAGGCAATATAAGTATTGGCAGGAACAATTACTTCGTCGCCTTCCGACATTACACCTAATTCGATGTAAGCGTTCAAAATCAATCGCAAAGCATCCAATCCGTTGGCCACGCCGATGGCATGAGAAGCACCGACATACTGCGACAATTCTTTTTCAAAATTGGAGAGTTTTTCTCCCATAAGAAACCAACCAGAATCAATTACTTCAGCAGCGGCTTTCTTCAATTCTGCCGCATATTGTGCATTTATTTTTTGAAGATCTAAAAATTTAATCATTAGAAAGTACTTTTTCTATTTCACTTGCTGTTAGTATTCTGATAAGTTTTGCAGGTGTTCCACCAATAATAGAATAATCAGGAAACGATTGATTCACAAAACTATTCGCAGCAACGATGCAATATTTTCCGATTTTTACATTAGGCATTATCGTTGAATTTCCACCAATCCAAGAGTGATCATCAATGACAACTTCACCTCGAACAATTGGAAATATTTTTTGCAAAGCTGGTGATGCATTCGGGCCTGAACCTGAAATAACATTGACATTGGGAGCAAAACTCACATGATCTCCAATGGTTACTTTTGCATTAAATCCCTCTATAAAGCAGTTCATTCCTACATAACTGTTTTTTCCAATTTCGAGTTGGTACTCTTCTGAACCAAATATTTTAACTCTTCCAGCAATTTTAGTGTTATCCCCAATTTTAATATTGTTGACGTGGGCATCATCTGCAATTATGATGTTTTTCCCTAAGTGAATGTTTGATGTAAGCATAATGTAGAACTATTAATTTTCTTGAAAAATTTAAGGTTTTAAAATTGTGGTATTTAAGTTTACAGGTAGTTATTTTAATCCATGATAGTAGCTGCCAGAAAAATTTCGCAGCCCATATCTGGCATATATTTCGTCATTTTGAAAAAACCTGCAAGTATTTCTTCTGTAAAAAAAGATAATCCCATTAAGGCATTCATTTGTTCGTGGGTAAATGGTTTTATAAAATAAGTGTCTTTTTTTATTATAATAAAACCTGAATTTAGAAACAAAGATCCTATAGATTCTAAGTTAAAAACATTTCTTCTTCCAAAAAATATATCATTTTCAGAAAACTCATAATTTGATTTTATAAGTCCTGATTCTAAAGCCAAAAGTCGGTGAAATGAATTGGCATTTGGCACATAGGTAATTACTATCGTTTCGGGTTTTGCGATTTTTTTAATTACTGATAATACTTCCTCTGGATTATCAATTTCGTGCAGGAATCCACCAATAACAATGACATCGTATTCGTTTTTCAACGCTAACTTTGCTTCTTCAATAAAGCAGTTATGAATAGAAATCCTTTGATCATTGCCTATTTTATTTTTTGTAAATTCATAGAAATGATCTCCTGGCTCTACGATATCCATGACTTCAAAATTATCGTAACATAGGAAAATAGCGTCATTACCGCAACCAATTTCTAATATTTTGTCTGATTTTATAGTCTTCAAATAATCAACAATATATTCCATTCGGTATTTTCTCAACTTATCTTCGAAAGTAAGATTTTGATATTTTAACTGATATTCATTTTGATCGTACATATTGCTTGCTCTTTTACTGGTTGATAAAAAATGAAATTACGTAATAAAAATAATCTAAGTCTGTTAAGGCTAAATTTTGATGAATGGGTATAAAAAAAGCTTCTTCGCCATAGAAAACACTATTTTGAATACCGTGATTGTTTAAAAATGATTTGTGTGCATTAAGATCATTTATTCTTCCATTATTTTTTAAAACTAATGCCGACGGAACAGTATTCGATTGTTGCTGAAAACGAGTTTCAAAGCCTAATTTTAAAAATAAAGATACAGCATATTCCCAATTTTTTTTTCTAGTATCTAAAATTTCTACTTCTTTTAGTAAATAATGGGAAAGTGTATTTTGTATATATTCAATTTCTTTTTGTTGAAGACGTTTACTTTCTACAAGTTTTTCATTGGTATTTGTAACTAACAAACCTCCTATTTGAATAGGGAAAAACTTTGGAAAGCTATACACTGAATAATCCCCATATTGCCCAATTTTTCCTGATTCATCTTGACTAAAAAAAGTGGTGCAACAATCTTCAATTATAGGCAATCCCAGAGCTACAATTTTCTCCATTTCTGGAAACGGGTACCCAAATTCGTGATTGACAAAAATGAGTTTGGTTTCTGGAACAATTTCTCTGTTCCATTGACAAACCGTTTCAATTTCTTTGGTTACACAAGAGCTAATGTAAAAATTTTGTGAAGTTGTTAGAATTGTAACCAAATCACTTTTTGCAAATTGGTATTTTTCTAAAGCCTTTTGAATAGCTTCCCTTCCGTTATAGGTATATTGCCAATTTCCTTCACCAAATCGATTGTTAAAATAGTTTGCTGCAAAATCATCTTTTGGCAATTGTGCATTAATGTTAATATGCTCCGTTTTAAAGGGGCTTATTCTATAAGTTGGCAGTAAAAATGAATCTGGATTAATGACAAACATCAATTCAATTTTTTATAAAATTCTGTTTTGATACTGATATCACAACCGATACTTTCTTTGAATTCACATAACCCATAATTAGGAATCGAATTTTCAGTTGAAGGACCGATATCAATGATTTTTATGCCTTGGCTTTTATAATATTGAAAAACATTAAAAGATAGAAAATTCATAGTTTTATGTTCCGCAAATTCTGGTAAGTCTCCCCAATAAACAACTTGAACAATTTCCGGAGTAACTTGAAAAATGAGTGCTGCTCCAATAGGTGTTTCATCTTTTTTAACTACAAAAAAATCAACAGGAATGACTTTCATGGTTTCTTGAACTTGCTCCCATGTCATTCTTAGAGGAAAGCCTCTTTCTTTTCTATTTTGTTCAATTACATCGTAGGCAAATTTCCCTTTTTCAGGTATTAATTTTTCAAAAGTCAAGTTGGATTGTAGCGCTCTTTTTAAATTTTTTTTGGCGTTGTACCAAATGGAATTAGAATAGTTTTCGTCAAATTTGGAGGTGGAAAATTGGTAATTCAATTCGATATTAGCACTCACGAAACTAGTTCTGTATAAACAATTGTAAATTTTATTCAAGAAATTTTCATTGTAAAAAAACGATGGAGAAACAATTCGTATTCCCTGTAACAATTTCTCTTTTGCCCAAACTTCTAAAGAATTTAAAGCTGTATCTATTTGTTGCAAGCGAATGTCTTCGCTAGTACTTTCAAATCCGCCAAAAGGAGCCGAAAAAGGAGAGGTTAATATATTGTTTCGAACGCCAAAAATAATTCCCAAACGGATTTTTGAATCTTTAAAAAGCAAATAATAAACCTTTTCACATTTTGATTCATTCAACGCATTAAATGCAGCTGAATTAAAAACGTGCGAAGGAGAAGCAATTACCTCAGCATATGTTTTTGAATCTACTTCAAGGATTTCCATTCCGTAAATTTTTCGTAGTCTCTAAAGTAATCTTTTTCATCGTATTCGATAGAAGCTAATACAAAGCAAATCGATCCGCTAGAGAAATTGTCAAGTTCTCTCCACAAGCCTGAAGGCATATACAATCCAACATTAGGGCGCGAAAGATGAAACGTTCGTTTTACTTTTCCATCATCAACAATGATATCAAAGCTTCCGCTAAGAGCGACAATGAGCTGTTGCAATTCTAAATGTCCGTGGCCACCTCGGCTAAATCCGCCAGGCACATCATAAAGATAATAGACTCTTTTGACATCAAAAGGAACTTCTATTCCATTACTAACGGATGTTAAATTTCCATTCGCTTGGTGGTTTATGGGCAAAGTAATTAACGAACAATCAAATACAGTAGATGTTTTCATAAACTCTTATTTAGCATCTATAAATTCATTGAAATTTCGAATGTAATCGGCTTCTGAAAAATCAGCACTCGATAGATGCACCGACACGGAATTAGTAGAAAAATTTTCTAAATGACGCCAGTGCATTGGTGGAATATACAAACCCGAATACGAACGATTTAAACAAAATTTAGTTTCCTTTCCATTACTATCAAAAACTACGATATCGATACTTCCGCTAATGACGATTATTAGTTCTTGTTGAGTTTTGAATGCATGACCACCTCTAGTTTCGCCACCTGGGACATCATAAATCCAAAAAACACGTTTAATATTAAAAGGAATTTGATCTTCATTTTGCAAAAAAGACAAGTTTCCTCGAACGTCCATAATTTTAGGAAGTTGCAGGATTTGTGGTTTTGAAAAATCGGGTTTCCTATCCATTGTATTTTTATTTAGTGAAATCAAAAATACCGCTTATTGGTATTGTTTCTCGTAATAGTTTTGGTAATTCCCGCTAGTGACATTGTTCAACCAATTTCTATTATTGAGATACCAATCTATGGTTTGCGATAATCCTTCTTCAAATGTTACCGAAGGTTTCCAGCCTAATTCACGATTGATTTTTGAGGCGTCTATAGCATAACGTAAGTCATGACCTGGCCGATCTTTTACATAGGTAATAAGTTGCTCCGATGTTCCTGTAGGCTTTGCTAATTTTTCATCCATTTTTTGACAAAGCAATTTTACCAAATCGATGTTTTGCCATTCGTTGAAACCTCCAATATTGTAGGTCTCGTGATTTTTACCTTTATGAAATACGAGATCTATTGCTATAGCATGGTCCAGAACATAAAGCCAATCTCGAGTATATTTTCCATCTCCATAAACGGGCAAAGATTTGCTTTGAAGTATGTTATTGATCAATAATGGAATTAGTTTTTCTGGAAAATGGTTTGGCCCGTAATTATTGGAGCAATTGGTAATGACATAAGGCAAACCATAAGTCTCGCCATAAGCTCTCACAAAATGATCCGAACTCGCTTTCGAAGCTGAATAAGGAGAGTTTGGATCGTATGGAGTTGTTTCTGTAAACAAACCAGTAGCTCCAAGTGAGCCGTAGACTTCATCCGTACTGACATGATAAAATCGCTTTCCTTCAAAGTTTCCTTTAGCTTCGCTCAATTCGGTTTTACCTCGGGTCCAAATTTCTTTCGCGGCATTAAGTAAATTCATAGTACCGATAACGTTGGTCTTTACAAACGAAAGCGGATCTGTTATTGATCGATCAACATGTGATTCTGCAGCTAAATGAATGACGCCATCGAATTGGTGTTCCTGAAATAGTGAAGTGATAAATTCAGCGTCAACAATATCTCCTTTGATAAATTGATAATTAGATTTATTTTCAATGTCAGCGATATTTTCTAGGTTGCCTGCGTAGGTAAGAGCATCTAGATTATAAATTTGATAGTCTGAATAATTGTTTACCATTCTTCTTACCACATGAGATCCAATAAATCCCGCACCACCTGTGATTAGTATTTTTTTCATTTTTAAGTATTATTTTTTTCACGGCTTCGCCCCATCAGTCCCATTTTATAGAAACCAATGAAGAGTATTTTTAATCCATTTTACTATGTTACTTCTTTTGTAAGAGTAATTAACACTCCTAATTCTTTTAGAATTAACTGTAAACTATTTTTATTTATTTGCTTTATAATACCTTCTTTTCCTTGAAATGGACCAGTAGGTATTGGAAGCATATCCCCAATTTTTATTGCGCTTACTTCAAAAGACGAAATAGTTTCTTTCAATCCGTCTTGCAAAGCATCTATCTCTTCTCCTCTCACTACTGCAGGTTTTCCTAGCCAAAATAAATAACGAACAACTCCACTTACCTGAAATACTAATTCTCTATCTTTTTCATTTAAGTTTACAAATACATAGGAATTCAATAAAGGTATTTCTACTTTTTTCTTCCTATCTGACCATTGTTTAACCATTGTAATCATTGGACAATAGACATCAATACCTATTTGTTTCAATCGATCTGCAACTTTTTTTTCATTTCTAGGTTTTGTGTAAATTACATACCAAGGCATAATTATTTCAATTAAGTTGCTTCATATATTATTAAACCAAGACCATCGTGCTTATTTGTAATAAGAAAATGAACTTTTCGTTTTATTTCTTTTTCTATTTTGAAAGCAAGTTGTTCTATGTAATCTGAATTCAATTCATCACCAACTAAAACAACTTTTATAGTTCCACTATCAATTCCTTTTGCATAATCCCCAATAATAACAACCCTTTCTATGGAACCCATACGTTGTAAAATCATTTCGACCATAGCATCTAGACCAATATGCTGGCGAACAATTTTTTGTAAAATAGAAAATAGTGGGTGATTTGTATTGGCTTTATAAATAATCTTATTTTGAATGGATTCTTTTTCTAAATATCCTGCATCCATAAGATTGTTCAATTCTTTTCGAATTGAATTGGTAGATTCGTTAAGTTCTTCTGCTAAACCTCTTAAATACCCATTATTAGCAACGTTAATAAAAAATTTTATTAAAATCCGCAGCCTAGTTTTAGAGGTTATTAGTGTTTCTAACATGAATTGTTACTTAAATAACGAGTAACAAAAGTACTCGTTTTAATTTAAAAAATTGTTGTAACTATAAAGTTAAAATATTTTTTTATAAAAGAAACAAATTATAAGAATAACTATTCCTTTTCTAACAGCTATTAGTTTTTATGTGAACTCCCAACAGCGCTAAAGATAAAACCAATTTCTTTCATTTTTTTGGGGTCCAAAATATTTCTACCATCAAAAACAAAAGCTGGTTTCTGCATTTCATCATAAATCCTTTGCCAATCATATGATTTGAACTCATCCCATTCAGTTAAAATTGTTATAGCATGAGCATTTTTACAGGCCTCATAAGGATCTTGCAACACAAGAATGTTTTTTTCTATATTTTCAGAAGTAATGGTGTCAAGATAATTTAAGTCAAATAGAATTTGTTTTTTTCCGACTTTTGGATCGTAAACTGCAATATTAGCTTGTTCATGAATTAGATATTCAGCAACATTAATAGCTGCAGATTCTCTAGTATCATTGGTGTCTTTCTTGAAAGCCCAACCTAAAAAAGTAATTTTTTTGCCCGAAACGGTATTGTATAATGTTTGAACAATATTACTTGCAAATCTTCTTTTTTGATGATCGTTCATAATAACCACTTGCTCCCAATAATCTGCTACTTCATTTAATCCGTATGATTTGGCAATATATACTAAATTTAAAATGTCTTTTTGAAAACAAGATCCACCAAAACCTACAGAAGATTTTAGAAATTTAGACCCAATTCTACTATCCATACCAATAGCTTTTGCTACTTCATCAACATCAGCCTCTGTTTTTTCACACAATTCAGAAATGGCATTTATAGAAGAAACACGTTGCGCTAAAAATGCATTCGCCGTTAATTTAGACAATTCTGAAGACCATAAATTGGTAGTTAATATATTTTCTTTTGGAACCCAATTGGCATAAATTTCTACCAATGAATTGATAGCTTCTTTGCCTTCAACTGAATTAATTCCACCGATAAGTACACGATCTGGGTTTTGAAGATCTTGAACAGCTGTCCCTTCAGCAAGGAATTCTGGATTTGATAATATTTGAAATTGCACTCCATTTCCAGTATTGTCTAGAATGTTTTTTATTGCTTCAGCAGTTCTAACAGGTAAAGTTGATTTTTCTACAACAATTTTACTGTCTTTTGCGACACTTGCAATTTGACGTGCACACAATTCAATAAATTTTAAATCTGCAGCCATACCTTTTCCGAGACCGTACGTCTTAGTTGGCGTATTAACAGAAATAAAAATCATTTGAGATTCATCAATTGCTTTTTCTACATCTGTAGAAAAAAATAAATTTCTACCTCTTGCCTCTGCAACTAATGCGCTTAATCCAGGTTCGTAAATTGGAATATTATTTACATCCTGATCATTCCAAGATGCTATTCGATCTGCATTTAAATCAACAACAGTTACTTTAATATGTGGGCATTTTTGAGCTATGATAGCCATAGTAGGTCCTCCAACATAACCTGCACCTATACAACAAATAGAACTTATTTTCATTTTGCTTTTTTTAACTCTAAATTCAATTAGATTATAATTTACCGTCTGCTTTATTTCCAATAATCCCTTTTACATCATATAAAACGGAATTTTCTTTTTTTATGGAATCAAAATCGAGTGTAGAAAAAGTATCATGAGCAACACCCAAAACTACCGCATCGTATTTATTGTTTGGCAATACTGTAGTGGTAATTAAACCATATTCATGCTTAACTTCATCTGGATTAGCCCAAGGATCGTAGATACTTACTTGAATACCATAATCTGATAAAGCTGAAATTACATCTACAATTTTGGTGTTTCTTACATCAGGACAATTTTCTTTAAAAGTAATTCCTAACATTAAAAGTTGCGCTCCATTTACAACAACTCCCTTTTTGATCATTAGCTTTACTACTTGTGAAGCTACATATTCACCCATACTATCATTGAGTCTTCTTCCTGCTAAAATAATTTCAGGATGGTAACCCATTTCTTGTGCTTTTTGAGCTAAATAATACGGATCTACACCGATACAATGACCACCAACTAATCCTGGTTTGAATGGTAAAAAATTCCATTTTGTTCCAGCGGCTTCTAATACAGCATGAGTATCTATATTGAGAATATTAAATATTTTAGACAATTCGTTTACAAAAGCAATATTGATATCTCGTTGTGAGTTTTCAATTACTTTAGCGGCTTCAGCTACTTTAATAGTGGGTGCTAAATGCGTCCCAGCTGTGATGATTGATTTATAAAGATTGTTTACTTTTATTCCAATCTCTGGAGTTGAACCTGCAGTAACTTTCAATATTTTATCAACTGTATGCAATTTATCACCAGGATTAATTCGTTCTGGAGAATATCCTGCATAGAAATCTACATTAAATTTTAAACCACTAATCTTTTCA
>CANHMG010000014.1 GCA_947461795.1 Flavobacteriaceae bacterium
AAAACTTTTCTTGCCTTTTTTTTACTTTGTTTATAACTTGTTGGACTTGCGAGGATTGAAACTTTTATTATTTGCTCGCAATGACGCAAAGACGCAAAGTTCATTGAAAAATAAACAGCCAAAGTCCCAAAAGTCATTTAAAGGTGCTTGTGAAATCAAAGGTCCTAGCCCCGATAGAAGGGAAAATCCTTTTTTCAACCCTTTCAGAGTTTAAAACTCTGAAAGGGTTGAAAAAAGATTGGAATGATAGCGGGAAAAAGCTCCGAGAAAAAATACCAACTAATTCTTTAGTATTTTGAAAGTTTTGATTGAGTCCTCAGTAAATGATTTCACAAGATAAGTACCACTACTTAAATGAGATAAATTGATTTGAAACTCCTTTTCGTTATAATCACTAGTGAAAACTTGTTGTCCCACTAGATTGAATATTTGAATATTTTTTATGGGTTGAACTGACTTCAAATTTAAAATGTTATTTACAGGATTAGGAAACGATTGAAAAGCTTCGGAATCGAAAGACTCAATTGCCAAATTAGTACAACTAGTTGATGCAGATTGAAAACAAGAAACACCTACTGCATTTGTCAGTGTAAATGAGACACTTTGCCCTGGTAATACATTTAAGATTTCGTAATTAGGGATTGTTGCAGAATCACTTATTAATGGACCATCATTTATGGAATAAGTAAACTCATAACTTGTGCATCCAGAAATATCATTCCAATAAATAAAAACGGAATTGAGTGATGTAGCTTGGGATGGATCACAAAAAAATGTGGTACTGACTTGTTGGCTAACAGTTATTGTACCTGATAATGTATCAACACCACAACCTCCAGATGTTATGACAGTATAAGGATAGACACCTTCTTGAGTTGTTGATGTTCCCGAAATGGTAAGCACATCTAAATCTAAAGAACTTACAAAGTCTGCTGGCAATCCTGTAACAGTAGCACCTGTAGTTCCATTAAATAAATAATAATTTATCGGATTTATCGGAGAATTTATACATACCGTTTGATTGGAAGTAAATGGTTCTGAAATAAGAAACAATGAAGAATTTGGCAATACTACTATGGTTCCCGATAAGGATACCCCGCCACAAGGACCAGCTGCTAATACCGAATATTGATACGTTCCTATTCCTAAAGGCGTTCCTGTAATAGTATAAGTACCCGAGTTAAAGGAACCTGAAACTCCTTGTGGCAATCCTACAGTTGATACATCAACAGCAACAACATTATTTACTGAATAAAGAATTGGAGTAATAGGAGAATTTATACATACAGATTGGAAAGCAGTACCTGCAGATGAAGCCAATTGTAATGTTGGAGATGAAGAAACAGTAACGGTTCTTGAAGCAGAAGTAGTTACACACCCTCCTGTCCCAAGTACAGTATAAGTAATGATAGCAGTTCCTGAAGCATTACCTAGGATAAACCCTGTAGCATCGACAGTTGCTACAGTATTATTTGAAGAACTCCATATTCCACCTGGAGGATTGGCAGAAAAAAAAGTATAAGAACCTGCACAAACCCCTTGAAACCCATCTATAGTTGGTTGAACTGTTGCGCTTACTGTAACTGATCTTGTATAAACACTGCTGACACAAGGTGCTGAAGCAGCTATTGTGTAGCTTATGGTTGCCACTCCTGCAGAAACACCCGTGATTACTCCTGTTGCAGGATTTACAGTTGCAATCGAAGTGTTCGAAGAACTCCAACTTCCTCCATTTACTGTAGCGGAAAATGTAGTAGTCAAACCAACACAAATACCTTGAGTTCCAGACAAAATTGCAACATTTGGTTGAGGAATAATGTTAACCGTAACGGTACTAGTGTCGTTAATACAAGGAGCTGTCCCAATAAAAGAATAGTTGAAACTACTAGAAGTTGCTCCTGCTACTGGCGTATAAGTTCCTGCCAAAGCACTAAATGTACCACCTGAACCTGTTACTCTTGTCCAAGTACCTCCTACTTGTTCTCCGGTAATTAGAGAAAATAAATCAATGGTAGCAACATTACTATCACAAATAGTTATTGCCCCGTCAACTCCAGCATTAGGCTGAGAATTTATATTTATAGTTACAACACTCAAATCATCCAAACAAGGTGCTGTTGCAACTAAAGTATAGGTAAAAGTACTCGATGTAGCTCCTGTTGCTGGAGTAAAAGTTCCAGATATTGCATTGAATGTGCCTCCAGTTCCTGAAGTTCTTGTCCATGTTCCACCTGATTGTTCTCCTGTAATAAGAGAAAATAAATTGATTACTGTAGTACTGCTATTACAAATTGTTGCTGAACCGTCAAGTCCAGCATTAGGTTGAGAATTAATATTTATTGTTGCAACACTTAAATCATCCAAACAAGAAACTGTAGCATTTAAAGTATAGATAAAAGTACTAGAAGTAGCTCCTGTTCCTGTAGCAAAAGTTCCTGCCGAAGCATTGAATACACCTCCAGTTCCAGTGGCTCTTGTCCATGTTCCACCTGCTTCTTCTCCTGTAATTAATGAAAATAAATTTATTACTATCGTGCTACTATCACAAATTAATATTGAGCCATCAACTCCTGCATTAGGTTGAGAATTAATATTTATAGTTGCAATACTCGAATCATTCGAACAAGGAGTTGGTACAATTAAAGTGTAGGTAAAAGTGCTTGATGTAGCTCCTGTAGTGGGTGCAAATGTTCCTGCAGAAGCATTAAATGTACCACCAGTTCCTGAAGTTCTTGTCCATGTTCCGCCAGTTTGTTCTCCTGTAATTAATGAAAATAAATTTATTACTGCTGCACTACTATTGCAAATTGTAGTTGCACCATCAACCCCTGCATTAGGCGCTGGCACAAAGTTAATCGTTACAATACTTGAATCGTTTGTACATCCATTTGACCCAAGAATAAGATACGTAAAAGTACTTGTTGTAGCTCCTGTTGCTGGAGTAAATGTTCCTGCAGAAGCATTGAATGCACCACCAATTCCTGAAGTTCTTGTCCAAGTTCCACCAATGTCTTCACCTGTAATTAAAGTAAATAAATTTATTGTTGTTGTATTACTATCGCAAATCGTAATTTGGCTTCCAGATCCTGCTTCAGGACATGGAATTCCTGCACAGGTTAATGTACCTGATTGAAAACAACTTCCTATTGGTCCGGACGGAATTACAAAGAGTGTAACATTATCCGTTTGTATAATGCCATTTAACGTATACGTAAGTGCTGGTCCTGTACCTCCAGATATATTGGGCCCGCCATTTATTGAATAGAAAAGAACATACGTTTGAGCTCCAAGAACTGCATTCCAATTGAATGTTCTAGAAGTTGGTGTCGAAACTCCACAAACAACTATAGGAGCCAGTAATGGCTTTATAGTTATTGGAATTGTGGTTGTACAACCCCCTAAATTTCTGTAAAGAATAGTAGCGACTCCTGCAGCTACTCCAGTAATAAATCCTGTATTATCAATGGTGGCAATAGCGGGATTTAATGATTCCCATGGAGTATTTACGTTTGGAAATAATGAACCCTCCAATTGAAGATTACCCCCACTAGCACAAGTTGATGTTCCGTTATTCGCAGTAATTGTTGGAAAAGTACTAACATAGACATTTTCGCTATATACAGAACCTAAGTTATCAGTATAGGAAATGGTTGTTACTCCAAAACTTACTGCTGTTACTAATCCTGAGGAACTTATTGTTGCCACCGCTGGATTTAATGAGAACCATGGAGTTGTAGCAGTAATCGGAGCTGGAAGCGCAGAGGCTGACAATTGAGTGGTATTGGGTCCAGGCAAACAAATACTAAAATTACCGGTGATTACATTTGCTTGTACAGAAGCAACCGTTAGAATAGTAACTATAAGAAAGTAAAAATTTTTCATAAAATAAATTTGTTAGTCCGTAAAAATAAATCTTTTAGGATAACAAATTTACTTTAAATAAAAAATAATACTGAAATCATTAATTTAATTTTTGACTACTTTGAATGTATTAAAAGAATCTCTTGCGCTTGCTTTGACAAGATAGGCACCACTATTTAATTGTGAAAGGTTGATTTGAATCTCTTTCTCATTAAAGTCGCTAGCGAAAACTTGTTGCCCTAATAGATTGAAAATTTGAATATTATTTATGGGTTGCGCTAACTTCAAATTTAAAATATCATGAAAAGGATTAGGATAATAAGCAACAGTTTCAGAATTAAAATTTGAATTGGAAAGTAAATCGCACGTTATCGTAGAAGAAGGAAAACATGTGTTTCCGATAGGCAATACCGTGAAAGTTACGGATGAACCCGACGAGACATTAAGCACTTGGTAACTAGAAACTGTGGCGGTGCCTCTTACTATCGGTCCATCATTGATGGAGTAGGCATAATTGAAACTAGCCTGACCTACATTGTTCCAATCGAAAGCTAAAGAATTCGCTGTGGAATTTGCGCCATCGCAAAATAAAGTTACCGCAATACCGTTCGGTGGTCCGTTGATGATCACGGTTGCAATACTGGAGTCATCTACGCATGGTAAAGTAGCTGTAATTCTATATTCAAATGTACTAGTAGTTGCTCCAACAGCAGGCGTATAGGTTCCTGAAACTGCATTAAAAGTTCCTCCACTCCCAAATGTTCTTGTCCAAACACCTCCAACCTGTTCCCCACTAATTAAATTATATAAATCGATTGTTATAGGATTGGTATCTGATACTGAAATACAACCATCTAAACCCGCATCGGGTTGGTGATTAATAGTTATTGTGGCTATACTTGCATCATCGACACAGGGAAAAACTCCTGAAACAGTATAAACAAAAATAGAAGTAGTAGGTATTCCAAAAAATCCAAACGTTGTAAATGTTCCAGCTACTGCATCGAATGTTCCTCCACCACCAGCAATTCTTGTCCACGTTCCTCCTGTTTGTTCTCCAGTAATCAAAGAAAATAAATCAATAATAGTTGTATCACTATCACAAATTGTTGTTGAACCATCTTGACCAGCAGTAGGACAACCAATAATAGTAGTGTTGGCTTGAATAGAAACTGCGCTTAATAAGACAGTTAAAATGAAGTAGAGTTTTCTCATAAAAAAAGTTTGTTAAACCGTAAAAATAAACCTTTTAGGTAACAAACTTATTTTATTATAGAAATATTTTATTTATTAATTTCCTTCGCTTTCGCTTCCCAAAAATCCGATAAAGCATCGTAATCTATTGGAGTTTTGGCTTCTTGAGGAACCAATCGACCGCTATTGAAAGCACGATACAATATAGATTCAATTAGAAAATCTTCATTAACCTCATATGGGGCATATTTTGCTTTGAGTCGAATATCGAAAACTCTTGCAGTTGCATTCGACCAAAAGGCTTTCCAGCCACTTTTATAATCTTTGATTAATTCATACGAAGTAAATCCTGTCTGACGAGAGATAAGTTTAACTAAGATTTGCCCTTGTTTTCGCGATAGTTTTTTCAATTTAGCGGAAAATTCTTTTTCCATAAAGTCTTCGACAATTTTGAAGTATTTCCGTTTTTCTTTTTCCGTTTTCAATGCAGCCATATTTTGATTCAAAATTTTTAAACGCTCTGCACCAACTCTAGCATAGGGATAAACTTTATAAACTCTGTTTCGAAGTAATAAAAATTGCTTTTTACTTTCCGGATCCATATTGTCTTTATACACCGTAATTTCTTCCAATTGAATTGGTTCTGAAAGAGTATCCGTATCTTTTACTTGATACCCCATTTTAGTAGTATCTTGTTCAATTATTTGCGCTTGAATTGCAAAGGAGAAGAATAAAACGATAAAAAAAAGTGGCTGGAACTTCATAATTGAAATTTTATGGTTCAAAATTATACATTAAAGTTACAACTGTAATGCCAAATTTATAAATTAGCAAAAAAAACAACTATGAGTACAAAATCTATATTAAAAAAATCGTCTTTAACTTTCCTAGAAAACTACTTAAACAACGCTTCGCCTACTGGTTTCGAAGCTGAAGGGCAGAAAATCTGGATGGATTATCTAAAACCTTACGTAGATACATTCATCACAGATACTTACGGAACTGCGGTTGGTGTTATCAATCCAGATGCAAAATACAAAGTGGTGATTGAAGGGCATGCTGATGAAATTTCATGGTACGTCAATTATATTACCGATGATGGACTCATATATGTTATCCGAAATGGCGGTTCTGATCATCAGATAGCGCCTTCCAAACGCGTGAATATCCATACCAAAAAAGGGATTGTAAAAGGCGTTTTTGGCTGGCCTGCCATTCACACTAGAAATCGTGGTAAAGAAGAAGCTGCTCGTTTAGACAATATTTTCATCGACATTGGTTGTGCTACCAAAAAAGAAGTAGATGAATTGGGCGTTCATGTGGGTTGTGTCATTACTTATCCTGATGAATTTATGGTTTTGAATGAAAATAAATTTGTATGTCGTGCTATCGACAATCGCATGGGTGGATTCATGATTGCTGAAGTAGCGCGTTTGCTTCACGAAAACAAAAAGAAATTACCGTTCGGATTATACATCACCAATTCTGTTCAAGAAGAAGTGGGTCTTCGAGGTGCCGAAATGATTACCAAAACGATCCATCCAAATGTGGCAATTGTCACGGATGTTTGCCACGATTCCACAACGCCAATGATCGATAAAAAAATAGAAGGTGAAACCAAAATCGGGAAAGGTCCAGTGATTACATATGCTCCAGCGGTGCAAAATAATTTAAGAGAATTAATTCTAAAAACCGCCGAAGACAATAAGATTCCTTTTCAACGTTTGGCTTCTTCAAGAGTTACCGGAACCGACACCGATGCTTTTGCTTACAGCAATGGTGGCGTGGCTTCAGCATTGATATCTTTGCCTTTACGCTACATGCATACGACCGTCGAAATGGTTCATAAAGAGGATGTAGAAAATGTCATCAAATTGATTTACGAAACAATTTTAAAGCTAGAAAACGAAGAAACATTTTCCTATTTCAAATAATTTTTAGGAGCTATTCCTGCTATTCGCTTTATCTTTTTCTAGTTTTAAAAAAGAAACTAGAAAAAGGATATCGCTACTATCAGGGCTAAAAAACCGTATCCATGAAAACTATTTATTTGCTAGTTTGCCTTTTCTTTCTGAGTCTTTTTTGGTCGATTTATCATCCGAAAGAGAATTTCACCTGTTTTTTAGAAATTTTTCCTGCTCTACTTGGATTTATAGTTTTAGCGCTAACATTCCACAAATTTAGGTTTACAAACCTAACCTATTCGCTAATCTTAATGCATTGCATAATTCTTTTTATTGGCGGGCATTATACCTACGCCGAAGTACCACTTTTTGATTATTTCAAAGAAGTTTTTCATCAAAGCAGAAACAACTACGATAAAGTCGGGCATTTTGCACAAGGATTGGTTCCTGCATTAATTACAAGGGAATTATTTCTTCGCAAAAAAGTCATTTCAAACAAAAGCTTTTTCAATTTTATTATAGTAGCTGTTTGCCTTGCCATCAGCGCCGCCTACGAATGGATAGAATGGATTGTTTCTATTTCAACTGGGGATCAAGGCGATGCATTTTTAGGTACTCAAGGCTACATTTGGGACACGCAATCCGACATGCTATTCGCTACTATTGGTGCATGTGTTGGATTAATTGTCTTTTCAAAACTACAAGACATACAATTACAGAAAGTAGAAACTATTATTAAATAAAAAAGCATCATTAAATGAATAATGATGCTCCTCAATTAAGTAGATTTTCTTTGCGATTCTTAGAAAAGTAATTTATCTTTTTTCAAAACAGTCGGCACTTTATTTAGTATTTCAAAGTCAATAGGTTGAGCAATTGCATTGAATGCATTTTCAATTATTGCATTGTTTTCAGTAATCGTATCTTCTATAGTTCTTTCTAGATAAAGAGGATGAACATCTGTAGTTGAACCACTTTCTATAATTTGATTGCTCGCAAAAATTACTTCTTCTATTGATTGTTCTCCAACAACAAAAGTACTTTCATTTTCAAAACTACTTTCTATGATTTTATTATCTTCAATAATATCAGCTTCAATGTTTTTTTGATAGTTCACATTTAATATTGACTCTGGATTAAGTATCGTTTGATCTTCAACGGGAGCGAATTTTTTGTTTTCCATTAAATCTGAATTTGAATTATAAGAATCTCCTTGTTCAATTTCAGTAGAAGTAAATTCAGCTCTAATTGATTTTGCATTGGTAAAATTTCTGTTTGTTGCTATTGATGATGTTACGATCATCATGGCTACTCCTAAATAAATGATTGATGTTTTCATGATAATTATTATTTAAATTGTGATTGATTATTTGTTCTTACTAATTTCTTATACAAAGATAAGGTTAAAAACAATTACCTTGTTTTGCATAGTACTGTAATTTAACTTTTTATTAACTTTTAGAAATGGAACTAAAACTCAATAAATCACATAAAAACAAAAAAAGCTAGAAGTATATTCTTCTAGCTTTCAGCATTTTAAATCGTTTTAAAAGGTTTATACAGTTTTCAATAATTCAATTGCTCCAGTAGCATTAGAAAGTTCTGTATACTTCAAAGCTGTAAAACCTTTTTCATCTTTCGTAGTAGAAATGGCTCCATTACTAATCAATAGTTTCATGATTTCAACTTTATTGTATCGAGCAGCAACCATCAAGGGTGTCATTCCAAAGGATTTTTCATTGACATCGGCTCCATATTCTATTAGTTTTTTTACAAAATCTATTTCTCCTTTTTGAATGGCAATACACAAAGGTGTATTCTTAGCATAAAAAGAAGTAACATTCATTGGAGTAATGGCTACATTAGTTGCAAAAGTAGCCGTTGAGAAAGTTAACAAAGTAACACCTAAACAAAGAATTGATTTTTTCATTTGATTTGATTTTTGATTGATAAATGATTTTTAGCAATAGACGTGAATCAATTCGCATTGTTACTTCCCCAATAAAAAATTAACATTAATTTATATTTCAATTCAAATAATAAAAAAACCGCAAATCAAATTGAAATGCGGTTTTTTTATGAATAAATTCCTTTGAAATTAGAGCTTTATAAAATATTCTCTAACATTGTTTTCAATTCTTTGATGAATATTGGAAACATCAGCTTTCACAAACTTTTCTCCTAATATATTTTCATAAAGTTCAACATATCGCTCAGAAACAGTTTCAATATATTCTTCAGTCATTTCAGGAATTTGTTGTCCTTCTTTTCCTTGAAATCCATTTTCAATCAACCAACGTCTTACAAATTCCTTTGACAATTGTTTTTGCTCTTCTCCCCTATCCTGTCGTTCTTGATAGCCGTCTTTATAAAAATAACGAGAAGAATCAGGCGTATGAATTTCATCTATCAAAACAATTTCACCGGATTTGTTTTTACCAAATTCGTATTTAGTATCCACCAAAATTAAACCTCTACTTGCTGCAATTTCAGTCCCACGTTGGTATAAAGCTCGGGTATATTCTTCTAAAACTAAGTAATCCTTTTCGGAAACGACTCCATTAGAAAGTATTGCTTCTCGAGAAATATCTTCATCATGTTCTCCGTTAGCTGCTTTTGTGGTTGGTGTGATAATAGGAATAGGCAAGCGATCATTTTCTTTTAATGCTTCTGGCAAAGAAACACCACATAACATTCTTTTTCCTAAAGCATATTCACGTGCTGCATGCCCAGAAAGATAACCGCGAATGACCATTTCTATTTTAAAAGGTTCACACAAATGACCAATGGCAACATTAGGATCTGGTGTCGCTATGAGCCAATTCGGAACAATGTCTTTCGTTAAATCCATGAATCGTGTTGCAATTTGATTCAGAATTTGACCTTTATAAGGTATTCCTTTTGGTAACACTACATCAAAGGCAGAAAGCCGATCTGTAGCTATCATTATTAAATATTGATCGTTGATATTATAAACTTCTCTGACTTTTCCTCGATAAACTGATTTTTGATTGGGAAAGCTAAAATTTGTAGTAGTAATGGTATTCATTTTTGTTGTATTGTTGCATTTTATTAATTGCAAATATAAATAAATACTCCTGAAAGACCTTTAAAATAACTTGATAGTGATGGAGAAATAACAAAATAATAATTATAAATTGTTATCATAATTTATGAAAAAAACTATAGTATTCTTTTTTATTTTATGTGTTTTCATTCTCTTGTTTATAAATTTTAGAACGCCTTTTATGCGTGATAATGCAGGCCCTTGGTCAATAGGATTCGGCACTTCGAAAGAATTCCCAAATAAAATGCACTTACAAAAAGATAAAATTTATTCTCTTGAAAGTTTAAAAAAAATTCAACCAAAAACCCAATTTTTAGCAGATCCTTTTTTCTTAAAAGTAAAAGATACTTTTTATATATTCTTCGAACATAAACTTTTAAATTTAAAAGCTGAAATTGGGCTTTTAACATCAATTGATGGGATCAATTACAATTACAGAGGAACTGTTTTGGAAGAACCCTTTCATTTATCTTACCCTCAAGTGTTTTGTTATAAAAAAGAATATTATATGATTCCAGAAAGTAAAGGAGCAAATGCAGTATTATTATATAAGGCAAATCATTTTCCACACGATTGGACTATTTGTGATACTTTAATGAATAATGTAAAATTTACTGACCCTTCAATTTACCTTTCAGATAGTATTAATATTATGGCAGTTTCTGATGAAAAATTAAATTTAATTTTATATCACGCAGATTCGCTTTTTGGAAATTGGAAACTCCACAAAAAACCAATATTAATATCCGGTAGTGAATCTCGTTGTGGTGGAAGATTTTTTAAGGATGAAAAAGGCTTATTACTTCCAGTACAAAATTGCATAAAAGGCTATGGATATGGACTTTCTTTATATAGATTAAATTTCAAAAATGATAATTATACGCTAAAAAGAGAAAAACCTTTTTTCTTGAAAAGAAAAGATAATATTAAAGAATTCAATGCTGGAATGCATCATTTAGATATCCAAAAAATAGATGGTTCTTATTACTATGTGTATGATGGACATCGGCTTGTTGACTCAAACAAACATTTAAACATTAGAGGTGCATTAAAAATGAATCTAATTGATTTTAAACAATGGTGTATTGATGTTTTTACATTTGATTAATACCAACAATCCACTTTAATCATTATTCTCAATTTGTTTATACGCATCAATTACTTTCTTCACCAAGCGATGGCGAACAATATCTTTATCATCAAGATAGATGATACTTATACCTTCTACATCTTTCAAAACTAAAATAGCTTCCTTCAAACCTGAAATCGTTCGTCTTGGCAAATCTACTTGCCCTGGATCTCCAGTAATCATAAACTTAGCGTTTTTACCCATACGAGTCAGAAACATCTTCATCTGAGAATGGGTTGTATTCTGCGCTTCATCCAAAATAACAAAAGCGTTATCTAATGTTCTCCCGCGCATAAACGCTAAAGGAGCAATCTGAATAATGCCTTTCAAAATATAATCTTCCAAAGTTTGTGGTGGCAACATATCGCGTAACGCATCGTATAAAGGTTGCATATACGGATCGAGCTTTTCTTTCATATCTCCAGGTAAAAAACCTAGATTCTCACCTGCTTCAACCGCTGGACGTGTGAGGATAATTCGTTTGACTTGCTTTTCTTTCAAAGCTTTTACAGCCATCGCTACTCCAGTATACGTTTTTCCAGTACCTGCCGGACCAACCGCAAAAACCATATCGTTTTTATTGATACAATCCACCAATAATTGCTGGTTGGGTGTCATCGCTTTGATGATTTTCCCACCAATACCATGCACCAATATTTTATCATGATCGGGCATGCGTTGCTCGTCTTGAGAATTGCTTTGAATAACGCGTTCAATCACGTTATCATCAATTCTATTGTAACGAGTAAAATGTTGCATCAATCTATTGAATCGAACTTCAAACTCATCGAGAACTTCTTTTTCTCCGAAAGCCTTCAAGGTAGTACCTCGAGCTACAATTTTTAATTTAGGATAGTATTTTTTAATGGTTTCAAGATGAGTATCCTGAGCACCCCAAAAATCTTTAGGGGCAATGTCGTTGAGTTCAATTATTCTTTCGTTCAAAAGGAAGTCGTATTAAATTAAAAATTTGTTACTATAATTAGTAGCTTTGCATTCAAATTTAATGAGTTTTTAGTTCGCTTTCCTTTTTATTTATAAACAATTTTATGTCAATAATTACACTTACTACAGATTACGGCTTAAAAGATCATTTTGTAGGTGCTTTGAAAGGAAAAATACTCTCTGAATATTCCGATGCCACTATTATAGATATCTCTCACAATATTGATCCATTCAATACTTTGGAAGCGAGTTATATCATTGGTGCGAGTTACAGTAATTTTCCAAAAGGAACTGTTCATTTGATTGGTGTTGACGCAGAATTGAACAAAGAAAATCAACATATTGCGCTACAATGGAATGACCATTTTTTCATCTGTGCCGATAATGGTATTCTGAGTATGTTGATTCATAAAATAGTACCACAAAAAATGGTAGTAATTACAATCCATGACCGATTGCCTGTGGAGGCAACTGATCTTGATGTTTTTGTAAAAGTAGCTTGCCATCTCGCTAAAGGCGGTTTATTAAATGTAATTGGAAAAGAAATTACAAGTATCCAACAAGTTACCGAATTAAAACCTATTGTCGCTTCCGATAAAAACTCCATAAAAGGCTCTGTCATCTATATCGATCATTTTGGAAATGTTGTTACCAATATTACTAAAAAACTGTTTCTTGAAATTGCCAAAGGTCGCCCCTATGAAATTCCAATTGTGCAAGGAAAAACTCAAAAACGATCGATTCCTATCAAAAATATCTGGGCCAAATATTCGGATATTGCTACTACTGGAAATTACAAAATGAAAAATTATGAAGGCGATAAATTGGCGATTTTCAATGAAGCTGGTTATTTGGAAATTGCTATATTTAGAAGCAACCCAATGAGTGTGGGTAGCGCTTCCAGCCTACTCGGATTGGGTTATCGTGATAACATCACCATTCATTTTCTTAATTCATAAATTTAAAATCTTAAATTACCATGTTCGTACGTATCGTAAAAATGAGTTTCCATCCTGAAAACATTCCAGCTTTTCTAGACAATTTTGAAATTATGAAAACCAAAATACGAAATGCTGAAGGAAATCGTTTGCTTGAATTGTATCAAGACAAAAACGATTCGAATATATTCTTTACCTATAGTTATTGGGAAACCGAAGCGGATTTAGAAAATTACAGACAATCGGAATTGTTTTATGATGTATGGGAGTTTACCAAAAAATTATTCAATGACAAACCGCAAGCTTGGAGTGTGGATAAATTAGTAAGTTTGGAATAGACACGGCTGCGCCTATAGACACGCCCTGTGGGCTTTGAATATAAGACCATATCAATAACGAATGATGTCTAAAAGCGAAGCGATCTAAAGTGAAGCGTGTCAAATAATAAGGGAGTATTAAAATTAAAATCTAAATTTGCACTCATTCAAAAATTATGAAAGCAATCCTTCTTCGTGAAATAAAATCTTATTTTGGTTCCATTATTGGCTATCTAGTCATCGCCGTTTTCTTAATAATTTGTAGTCTTTACCTTTGGGTTTTTGAAGGAGATTACAATATCTTAAACAGCGGATTTGCGGATATGAGTCCATTTTTTACGATTGTGCCTTTAGTCTTTATTTTCCTGATACCAGCGGTCACGATGCGCAGTTTTTCTGATGAAAAAAAACAAGGAACTTTAGAATTGCTGTTAACCAAACCTATAAGCCTTTGGCAAATCGTCAATGGGAAATTTTTAGGGGCATTTGTAGTCATCGTATTGGCTTTACTACCTACCGTAATTTACGTTTATGTTTTATATTTATTCGGTATGCCCGAAGGAAATATTGATTTAGGAAGCACCATAGGTTCCTATTTTGGGGTATTGTTTATTGTGGCAGCCTATTCCGCAATTGGCGTTTTTACTTCTACCTTATCCGAAAATCAAATTGTAGCTTTCATACTTTCCGTATTTTTGTGTTTCATCTTCTATTTTGGATTTGATGGTTTAGCCACTTATTTCCCTGATTTTGAAAATACAATTGCTTCCTTAGGAATGAATAGTCACTTCAAAAGTATGAGTCGAGGGGTTTTAGATACTCGAGATGTACTCTATTTCTTGAGCTTAACTATTGCTTTTTTATCGTTTACGGTATTCAAATTAAAATCGCTAAAAAACTAATGGTACCTGTAAAAAATAATAATTTAAAAACCGTACTCTTCCTCCTAGCCATTTTAATCTTAATTAATGGTATTGGAAGTCAATTCTTTTATCGATTGGATTTGACCAAAGACCATCGGTATACGCTTTCTAAAACGTCTTTACAAATCCTTAAAGAAGTCAAAGAACCTTTAATCATTGATGTTTTTTTAAAAGGACAATTTCCAGGTGAATTCAAAAAATTGCAATCAGAAACGCAACAAATTCTAGAGGAGTTTAAAGCTTACAACAAAAACGTGACCTTTCAATTTGTCAATCCAATTGAAAATGAAGAAGAACGCGATACGATACTAAAATCCTTCTTCGAACGTGGACTAATTCCTGTAAATGTGACCATTGAAGACAAAGGAAAACAAACGCAAGAAGTAGTTTTTCCTTGGGCCATTGCAACCTACAAAGGTCGAAGCACTAAAGTACCTTTATTGAAGAACATCATGGGCGCTTCCACAGCCGAAAAAGTCGTGAGTTCGGTGCAACATCTTGAATATGCTTTTACGAATGCCTTCAATACCATTGCCAAAGCAAAAGAAAAAAAGGTGGCCATTATTAAAGGAAATGGAGAATTGCATGACCTCTTGATTGCAGATTTTATCAAACAAGTGCGGGAAAATTATTTCATAGGAACTTTTACTTTAGATTCCGTAGCCAAAAAACCCAATGAAAGCCTCGCCTATCTCCAAAAATACGACTTAGCCATTATTGCCAAACCAACAGAGAAATTTTCTGATGAAGAAAAATTGGTGCTCGATCAATTTGTGATGCATGGTGGAAAAACATTGTGGCTTATCGATCAAGTCGCTATTGAAATGGACAGTTTGTATAATGATTCCGGTGCTTCTTTGGCGTATCCACTCGACTTAAATTTGAACGATCAGTTTTTTAAATACGGTTTCCGAATCAATCCAACTTTAGTAAAAGATGTCATGGCAACTCCCATCGCTCTTGCCACCGGCGAAAAAGGAAGTGCTACTCAATATACGCAATATCCTTGGTTTTACTCGCCTTTGATTTATCCAACGGCTAAAAACCCAATCGTTTCTAATGTAGATGCGCTCAAATTTGAATTTACGAATGGCATTGAAGTATTGAACAATAACCTCCAAAAAACCGTGTTGTTGCAATCGTCTCCGTATTCAAATTTAGTAGGTGCTCCAGTGGAAGTCAATTTGAATATGGTGACGGAAAGACCTGAACAAAGTGAATTTAAAAATACAGGGAACATTCCCTTAGCGGTTTTATTGGAAGGGAAATTTCATTCGGTATTTGAAAATAGAGTCATGCCTTTTGCTGAAAAATCCTTTCTATCGGAAGGAAAAAACACGAAGATGATTGTCGTTTCTGATGGTGATATTATCCGAAATCAATTGGATAAAAATTACCAACCTTTAGAATTGGGTTATGATAAATGGACGAATAAACTCTATGGAAATAAAGAATTCTTAATGAATTGCGTCAATTATTTATTAGACGACACTGGACTTATTAACATTCGAAGCAAAGAAGTCAATTTGCCTTTATTGGATAAAGAAAAAGTCTATGCGCAATATTCCCAAATACAATGGATAACTGTCGGGCTTCCAATAGTAATTTTAGCTATCTTTGGATTCCTTTTTACCTTTCTAAGAAAAAGAAAATACAGCTCGTAATGTTAATAAAATTCTTTTTGATATTTGGTAGTTTAAGATATATTTGTAAAACGTAGGCACTTTCCCTTTAGAAAGTGAATGCACTCAAAAAAAAGTAAAAGAAAATGAAATTTATAGTATCGAGTTCGTACTTATTGAAACAATTGCAAGTGTTGGGAAGTGTTATCAACAGTAGCAATACCTTGCCCATCTTAGATAATTTCTTGTTTGAATTGGACAACAAAACCTTAACGGTTTCCTCTTCAGATTTAGAAACTACCATGTCTGCCACTTTAGAAATCGATTCTACCAGTAAAGGAAGTGTAGCGGTTCCGGCGAAATTATTGTTGGAAATCTTGAAAACTTTCCCTGAACAACCACTCACATTCACCGTTGAAGAGAATAGCACGATCGAGATTAGTTCTAATTCTGGGAAGTATGCTTTAGCTTACGCACCGGGAGAAGAATTTCCTAAATCGGTAAACTTAGACAATCCTTCTACTACGTTAGTGCCTGCGGAAGTTTTGGCAACCGCTATCAGCAAAACGATTTTCGCTGCTGGAAACGACGATTTACGTCCTGTAATGTCGGGAGTGTTTTTCCAATTTTCACCAGAAGGTTTGACTTTTGTTGCCACGGATGCGCACAAATTAGTAAAATACGCGCGTACAGATGTAAAAGCATCTCAAGTGGCTGATTTTATTATGCCAAAGAAACCTTTGACAATTTTGAAAAGTATTTTAGGAACTTCGGATGCTGAAATTAAAATCGAATACAACGATTCTAACGCTACTTTTTCTTTTGACAATTACATTTTAATGTGTCGCTTGATTGACGGGAAATACCCAAATTACGAAGCGGTTATTCCAAAAGAGAACCCTAATAAATTGATGATAGATCGCGTACAATTCATGAATTCCGTGCGACGTGTTGCTATTTTCTCTAACAAAACTACGCACCAAATTCGTTTAAAAATAGCGGGTGCCGAATTGAATATTTCTGCAGAAGATATTGATTACTCGAACAAAGCGGAAGAAAGATTGACTTGTGATTACCAAGGCGACGATTTGCAAATTGGTTTCAACTCCCGTTTTCTTTCTGAAATGTTAACCAACTTACAATCAGATATGATTGTATTGGAAATGTCCTTACCTAACCGTGCTGGTATCTTAACTCCAGCAGATGGTTTGGATGATGGGGAAACCGTTACGATGTTAGTGATGCCTGTAATGCTCAACAACTAAAAAATTTAACCCAATTATATTTTTCCAATCTGCAACGTCTCTGATGTTGTGGCTTTTTTTTTAGGCATGAAAAGCTAAGATGGGAATCTTGGTATGAAACGCTAGTTTTTTAGACAAACTGATATCGAATATCCGTTGAAAGAAATTTCTATGATGCGTTGTCATTGCTAACATATTGATATGATATAAGGGAATAAAATCTAAAATCAAGCCTTCTTTATCGTCGCTTTCTATGCAGTGAAAGGAAACATTATGATTGCCAAACATGACTTTCCAATCCTGAATAATGACGTCCTCTATGGGGTTTTCTTTTGGTTTTACATACAAACAATCCACGTGAGAATGAAATATTTTTGAAATGGCTAAAGTTCTTTTTAACGCTTCTATTTCTTCTGTTTTAAATTCGGTAATAAAAAGTATTTTTTTGATGGGTTCGTATTGACAATCTTCTGGAATGGCGATAACCACCGCATTCGAATCGTTCATCACTCGTTCTGTAGTAGAACCTAAAAAAGTGGCTGCTAAGCCCGTATCTCCTTTGGTTCCCATCACAATATACTCGGCCGCTTCTTTTTGAGTTAGCGTCATTAAATTATCGGTCAAATCGCCGCTTTCTAGGACATTACTTATTTTCACATGCTCTAGCTTGTGTTTGCTAGCGATATCCCGAAGGACAGGTATATGTCCTTTATAATTCTCAAATTGATTCAATTCGGTAAACTCATAAATTTCAGGTAAATACACAGGCATATCCATATAATTCATCGTTGGATAATCATAGGTATGCAAGGTTACAATTTCAGCATGCGTATTTTTTGCCAAATGCAACGCATACACAAATGCATTTTTAGAAATATCAGAAAAATCGGTTGGGAAAATTATTTTTTTCATGAACGTAATTTTTAAAGTTGAAATTGTTTTATTACATAAAGGTAAGACACTACCCATCAAATTCGTATGATAATTGTCATTTTTAATTGGAACCTACCCTCAAAAAAAAAGCGCTCCCTTTTGAAAATTGTCTACTGATCCTTTTTACTTACTTTTGCAAAAAAAAGAATGACACATCAAGATACCATCGTTGCTTTAGCCACGCCCTCAGGAGCCGGTGCGATTGCTGTCATTCGAATTTCTGGAGCGCAAGCCATTACTATTGCGCAAGAGGTTTTTCAATCCATTAAAGGGAAAGATCTTACCCAGCAAAAATCACATACACTGCATTTGGGACATATTATGGAAGGTGCGAAGACCTTGGATGAGGTTTTGGTTTCTATTTTTAAAGGCCCTCACTCTTACACTGGTGAAAATACGATTGAAATATCCTGTCACGGTTCGACTTTTATACAACAACAAATCATTCAATTGTTGTTGCGAAATGGCTGTAGAATGGCCACGGCGGGCGAATTTACCTTACGCGCTTTTTTAAATGGCAAACTCGATTTGTCGCAAGCCGAAGCGGTTGCCGATTTGATCTCTTCGGATAATGAAGCTTCGCATCAAATTGCGATGCAACAGATGCGCGGCGGTTTCTCGAATGAGATTGCGAATTTGAGGATGGAGTTGTTGAATTTTGCTTCGCTGATTGAACTCGAATTGGATTTTGCCGAAGAAGATGTGGAGTTTGCAGATCGTACACAATTCAATGAATTGATTCAGCGTATTGAATTGGTTTTAAAACGCTTAATCGATTCGTTTGCGGTGGGAAATGTGATCAAAAATGGTATTCCGGTAGCGATTGTTGGGGAACCTAATGTGGGGAAATCTACGTTGCTGAATGCCTTGCTCAATGAAGAACGCGCAATTGTTTCTGAAATTGCTGGAACGACGCGGGATACGATTGAAGATGAATTGGTGATTGACGGCATTGGTTTTCGATTTATAGATACCGCTGGAATTCGTGAAACGAAAGATGTGGTAGAAAGTATTGGGATTCAGCGTACGTTTGAAAAGATAGAGCAGGCACAAGTGGTGCTTTATTTAATAGATAACGGGCAACTCATCCTTGATCCTGATCGCCTGAAAGCGTTTCAAGTAGAACTGGGAAAAATCAAAAACCAATTTCCACTAAAACCATTGCTTGTTATTGGCAACAAAGCGGATGTATTGACCCAAGAACAAAGGGAATCTCTGCAATCTTCGATTGACAATCTAATCTTAATTTCTGCTAAGAATAAAATCGGTATTGAAGATTTGAAAAACCAACTGCTTTCTTTTGTCAATACAGGAGCTTTACGAAACAACGAAACGATCGTGACCAATACCCGCCATTATGATTCGTTGCTCAAGGCCCTCGAAGAAATTCAGAAAGTGAAGTACGGATTGCAAACCAATTTGCCTTCCGACTTGATGGCGATTGACATTAAAGAAGCCTTGTATCATTTCGGGATGATTACCGGACAAGTCACGAATGATGAATTGTTGGGTAATATTTTCGCGAATTTCTGTATCGGCAAGTAACTACTTCCAACCTTACTATCGCTTTAGCTATTGTTGTTCTCCCCGCCCCCTGCGTAGCGTTGTCAATTTTGAGGCTAGCATTTTGCGCTCCAATTCAAACAATTCCTTTTGGTGTTGCTGTGCTGCAAGCAAGTCCGAAACATTGGTCTGAGCGGTTTGGGTGGCTTTCATTTTGAATACTTCATGTCCAGTCACGACTTGTTTCTCGGCGTTGCGTATTTCTAAAAACTCCGAAAGCAATAACTTTCTCGATTGCGCTAGCTGTTTTCTCTGGGTGGTCTCCATTTTACGCACCAATTGCTGTTGCCGGTATTCGTTTTCGCGCAGCCGCTGTTCGAGGTATTCTTGGGTTGCACCTGGTTCGTCGGTAGCTTGTTTGTTTTTTGGACTGGCCTCCGCCGACTTCACATAGGCGAGCATCTCGGCAAGCAGTGCCATGGCAGGCGCGGGCAAATCGCGTTTTCCGGAGGAATACATCGACCATTGGCTTGTACTGACTCCGAGCAACATCGCTGCCTCCTGTTGGGTAATGCCAAGTAATTTAGTGAGGGTGGTTTCTTTTTTCATGACTTTAGAGTTGCTACAGCATGTCAAAGGTAAAACTATTTAAAAACTTTGTGTGAATTATTTTAAAAATATAATTTTCACACAAATCTTGTGTGAAAATTTTTTTTAAAGAAATTTTTCACACAGGATTTGTCTTGTTTTTTTGGGGTTTTGGTTGGGCATGAGGAAGATGGTTATAGCAGTAGGCAAGGTTTCTCTTCTTTGTGGGCACGGATTATAAATTCGCAATCAGGTTACCAATTCGTTGCTTTTTTTATATCATTTCCCTTTGCGTGCAAAATCGAAAATCGCACCTAAAGCTGCACCAAAAGCAAGCCCAAGAGCGATACTTTGCGGAACGTTTCCTGACTTATTGCCATAAACCAATCCAAATAAAAGTCCAAGTGCGGCTCCAATACCAATTCCATTTCCAACATTTCTTTTTTTATTATCAGTCATAAATTCTAAATTTAATTATTTTGTTTTCTGAAAATTGGTTGACTATACGATCATCCTTTACCATGACCGCTAACGTTGCTTTGCTAGAGCTTTTGGCGGCTTGGAACCGAGTTTTTTCACTAGGAAAAAACGAATTTAGGAAAAAGAAACTAACAATTTACTGAAAACTAGCCATGAGATTCAGCATTTGTTATACGCTGGATGTTTTATTTATTACAACTTTTGTCTGCCAATGTGCTCATTCCACCTGACATATTTATAATGTCTTTAAAACCATTTTGTGTCAAAAGATAGGAAGCTTGTGGACTTCTGTGGCTATGAGAACAATACACAATAATTTCTTGATTTTTATAACGACTAATTTCAGAAATTCTGTTTTCCAGTTCTTGAATAGGAATATTAATTGCTTTTTTCAAAGTACCAAAATCTGGATCAGCTTTCCCTTCAAATTCTTCGTTTGTTCGAACATCTAATAAAATGGTTTTCGGATGCGATTTTATATAAGCACAAATTGAGTTTGGCGTAATACTTTTAAACGTAATTGATGAAGATTTTACCAATTCCATTTGGCATTTTGTACATTTCCCAGCTTTGTCAAAAACTGCTTTATCACAATCTAATCCACAAGGCGAACACTGATATTTTCCAATAGTATGTTCACTTGCTGAAAACAAGGAAAAGCAAAACACGACAAGAAATAATAATTTTAAGGATTTCATATTTTCAATTTTAGTTCGAGATTGCTTTTCAACTAGCCTATCACTAATATATAGTTCTTCCATCACTACCCATCTTTGTTTGCAGCGAGGACATTGGAATTATTCCGCAAAGTCTGGAGACATTTTCGGAGATATTATAGGAATTCTTTGCGGAGCTTGGAGTAACCAAAACTAAGTCTTTAACATCCTTTTACAAACTTTTACTTTCAAAAAGTTTCATCATCGCATTGGCTTTATCGAGTTCGCCAATAGACTTTAAGGACTGCGCAAATCGGTAGTAGTAAACCGAGTCTAAATCTTGAGTCATTTCAAATAATTGCGCATACCATTTGGCAGAAACTTTTAAATCACCTCCAAAAAATCGTCTGTCTCCTACCTTTTTTAGCATGTCGACCGATTGATAGCCTTTCTCTAATATCCGTTCAAAAGTACCTCCGACATCAATCGTAACAAACTCTTTCTTTTTTTCAATAAACTCAGGATTCGCTTTTATAGGCAATGCTTCTGCAGTTTTTATTGCTGTAGGTGGATTTAACTTTTTGCTATTTACTGTGGTTTTTAAATACTTTGGCGTTATGATTCGAACATTATTGGGTCCTAAATCGCTTTTACTGATTAAACTCAAATCCGAAACTTCATAGGTGGTAATTCGACTTCCAAAATTCATGTTGATACGTTCTTCAACATGATACGAAACAATCTGTTGCATTTTATCCTCCGATTGGATTTCAGAGTTAAGTTGTAGGTTTTCTATTTTTGCATTCGAAAGTTGATTTTGACTAGACTGCGCAAAACAGTTTATCGAAAAAATACTTGCGACTGCTATAAAAAAAGGGGCTATTTTTTTCATAGTAAATCAAATAAATTCTGTGATACAGTATTGAATCAGAAGCTAATATACTAAGTGCTTCACTAATTGATTTATTTTTTCTACCAATAACTTCAAAAATCGTTTAAATACAATAATATATCATTAACGCTCTCATTTATTGGTGATTTACAGCGATTTTTGATGTAAGAGAAAAAAGATTATTGCACTATTAATTTCTTTAAAATAGTTTTAGAATACGATGTTATTTTCATCAAATAAACACCACTAGATATAGGCAAAGGCAATCGAGTTTCATTAGAAAGTGCAGTTTCTAAAACTAGCGAACCTGTAATCGTATAAATGGACACTTTACTTTCATTTTGAATACCAGAAATCACCACAAAATCATTCGCAGGGTTCGGATAAACTACAACGCTATCGTCACTAAATTGTTGGGTTGACAAGGTTGAAAACCAAGGCTGTCCAACATTTGCACCCCAAATATAATCGGCCAAGTTGGGATAATCTATAAATGGATTTCGATTGACTTGCCAAGTATAAATGAAATTGTTACGATTCATTTCAAAATCATCTTTAGGATCGGTTTGATTCCATTGCAATAACAACGCTAAATCACCTAATTGGCCTACAGTGGTATTTGCTGGATTCCCATTTACGACACTCAAAGCATTGTAACGAACCGCCATATAAAAAACAGCTCGCGCTACATCGCCATGCCAACTGCCTTGATTCCCTATTGGGCCAAGATACTCGCCGTAATCTTTGTTACCACGTGAGCTATTTTCTGGTCCGTCTTCCGCCCGAATGTGATGTGCATCGGCATGTCCTGCCAAAATATCGTTTGCATCTGTAGCAGCCCAGTTATTAATACCATCTGGAATACTTGCAGTTCCATCCGAATAACCTCCACGAGATTGAGGGTAAATATGTTCTCTATTCCATTTTCCAGTATTAATACCTGTTTCTTGGATATCTAATTTTGAACGTGGAATCTCAGTATACATCAACCAAACTTGATTGCTATTCAACGGGTTTTGATCCGCTTTCTTTAAAATCGTTTCCATATCACCATAATTATGAGCATGAACCACAGCTGGATTAGCGATTATATCTTGTAGAGCTTGTTTAAGAAGTGCGCCTGATTTACCTTCTAATGAATTATAATATCCAACTGGAGCTGTACTTGTAACTATTCCATAGGTTGGATTCAGTGGAGTTCCCCATGGTGCAACAACAAAATCATTATCTAAAATTCGAATAATGATATTGTCATTCATTCGAACATATTGTGATGGAATAGTACTCACATTAATCTTCATATTTTCATCACCTTCATCTATTACATCGTCAACTAAAGTAATTGTCTTTACGGTCGTATTGGTTCCTGTAGCAATCGTAACGGATAAACTACCTGTATAATCTGAAGTATTAAAATTACCACTTGATAAGGAATAATTAAAAGTAAGTGGAGTTGTAACGTTGGTTTGTGTAGTAAAAGTAATATTCAACGTTTGCCCTTCTGTATATTCAGTAGCGACAACATTTATTGTTAATCCATTATAGACAAATCCACTTCCATCATTTGTAGCTCCAGGAGTTGGTGTTTTTACTTCATAAGTTCCATCATTCTTTCTTTGAATCGATTGAGTGGTTTGAAGGCTATTTAAGTTTTCATCGATCTGTGCGGTAATTCCGAATGTTGTTAGCAATGAAGTAGCCTCAGTTGGGTCACCAGTTTCATATACCAAAGCGTCAATCAAATTAGTGGTTGTTGCTGCCGTTCCCGCTGGAAAATCAGTTCCATTTCCAAGATAAATCGCTGCCCCATCGGGACCATTTTGAAAAGCACTGTCGGTAATAATCTTCGCAGGAACTGGCGAAACCAAGCTATTTCCGATAAGCGCCAATCCGTTTAAGTCGGTGGTTATTCCGTCAAGATCCAAAACATAATAACTTAAATTCGCTTGACTACCAGTGCCATTAAACAACACCAAAACATACCCCGTAAGCGAAAAATTAGGTGTGGCTGATTTTATTTCTACGAATTGTTTGTCGTTGGTACTGGGTGTATCAGAATCAAACTCGTTGATGACCAACTGAGCATTAGCCAAGGAGCCACAAAGGATCAAGAATGCGAATAGTATTTTTTTCATAGCATTTTTCTGATTAAGTAAGCAAATATAGCGAATAAGCGTAGCAGAAAAAGGATTGTTGCTGTTAAAGTGGTGTGATAAAAAAAAAGAACTACAAAATAATTCTTTAAACTCTTACTAAATAATGTACTTTTGCAAAAATTTTGAAAAACGATGCTATTTTCTAATTGGCCTCTTTATCAATAGCTATCAATACTTTACCCTTGTTTATGAAAAAAATTGTAGAATACAGAAAACTGTTAAACGTTGAAAAAACAGTAACTTTAAAAGAATTAAAAACCATTTATCGCAACGCGATGAAAGAAAGTCACCCTGATAAGTTTTCAGGAGACGATGCTGGTTTAAAACAAGCAGAAGAAAACAGTAAAGAAATTATCGAGGCCTATCACTTCTTAGTAAGCATCAACGCGGAAACGATTGAGCAAGGTTTACCAGAATATAAAGATACGATTGCCAACGCGACGGTAACCGACTACAAGTATGAGAACATTCGATTGATTGTTAACTTCTCAAACGGTAGTGTTTACGAGTACATTAGTGTTCCAAAAGCGACCTACATCAAAATGGTGAACGCTGAATCACCTGCAAGATTTGCAAAACGTCACATCTTTACCGCCTTTCCGTATCGAAAAGTAAGCAACATAGAATAAATGAAAAAGGGTTTGTAAATTACAAACCCTTTCTTTTTATAGTTTACTCAAGTAACTACCAAACTTGTCTTTAAATTGATAGCCATCTTCCATACGATCTTTGCTCAATTTATCATATTCGACCAAACCCCAAAGGAGAAATTCCTTCATAAAATAGATATCTTTTTGAGCAACTTGCGGCTGGTATTTTTTGATCACGATATCAAGAGGACCAATCGCATCCAGTGTTTCTTGATAAGATTCGTCGCTGCAATCATCTAACAATTCAAACCCACTTTCCGCAAAAAACCATTCGATCAAATCCGAATACGGGGTTTTCTCATTCGACTTTTCTAATTTTTCCACTTTAGGAAAATACGCTGGAAAAAAGGTGTGAATGGCATCGCCCAAAAGATGCTGTGCTACTTGAGCTGCTCCTTCCTGTTCTCCTTCATAAACCAATTCGACTTTACCCGTAATCGCTGGAATGATTCCCATAAAATCAGACAAACGAACTACAGTATGATCTGATCCGTTTTGCAATGCACGACGCTCCGCCGTACTGACTAAATTTTCAAAGGCGGTAATACTCATACGCGCACTAACACCACTCTTATTGTCAATATATTCGCTTTCTCGAGCTTCAAAACTAATTTGTTCCAGAAGATCTTTGGCTAACGAAGGAACATATACCAACTTGTCTTGTTCTTCGTTTAAGTTTGCTTCCTGCTCTGTAATCGTTCTTGCAATAGCAATGGTTTCAGGATAATGGGTAAGAATTTGAGAACCAATTCGGTCTTTCAACGGCGTTACGATACTACCCCGATTGGTGTAATCTTCCGGGTTTGCGGTGAATATGAATTGCATATCCAAAGGCATCCGTAATTTGAATCCACGAATTTGTATGTCTCCTTCTTGCAGTATATTAAAAAGCGCTACTTGAATTCGAGCTTGCAAATCCGGTAATTCATTAATGACAAAAATACATCGATTGGCCCTTGGAATCATGCCAAAGTGAATCACCCGATCATCGGCGTACGATAGTTTCAAATTAGCTGCTTTAATCGGATCGACATCACCAATCAAATCAGCAACGGTAACATCTGGCGTGGCTAGTTTTTCGGAAAAACGCTCACTTCGATGCAACCAAGTAATTGGTGTTTCATCCCCTTTGTCTGCAATCAAATCTTTAGCAAAACGGGAAATGGGATTAAATGGATCATCATTAATTTCAGATCCTGCAACAATCGGAATGTACTCGTCCAGCAATTCGATCATTTTCCTCGCTAATCGCGTTTTTGCTTGCCCTCGAAGTCCCAACAGATTAATGTTATGTCTCGATAAAATAGCACGTTCCAATTCTGGAATTACCGTGTTTTCAAAGCCATGAACGCCTTCAAATACGGGTTTCCCCAACTTTATTTTTTCCCGAAGATTATCTCGCAATTCATCTTTAATGCTTTTGCTTATATATCCCGAATTCCTCAATGCTCCTAACGTCGTACTTCTTTCTTTACTCATTTTGTTTTTTCTTGTTTCTTGTCTCTAGCTTCTTATTTTCTACTTCACGCGTTTCTTCCGATTCGACTCATAATCTTCAAAAATCATTTCCCCTAATCCTTTCAATCCTGTATAGAATGCTTTTCCTTGATTGGCTTCCGTAAAATGATTCACAAAACGCTGCAAATACGGATCTTGAGCGATCATAAAAGTCGTAATCGGGATGTGTAATTTTCGAGCTTGCTGCGCTTGATTATAACATTTATCAACAATGTATTCGTCTAATCCATTACTGTTCATGTAGTAGGAACCGTCGCGTTCTCGAACACAACTTGGCTTCCCATCGGTAATCATAAAAATCTGCTTGTTGGTATTCCGTTTTCTCCGAAGAATATCCATAGCCAACTGCAAACCCGCCACTGTGTTGGTGTGATAAGGTCCGACTTTTAGATAAGGTAAATCTCGAATAGCTATGGTCCAAGCGTCATTTCCAAACACTAAAATATCTAAAGTATCTTTTGGATAACGCGTTGTAATTAACTCAGCAAGACCCATCGCAACTTTTTTAGCCGGTGTGATTCTATCCTCACCATATAAGATCATACTATGGCTAATATCAATCATTAGCACGGTACTCATTTGGGCTTTGAATTGCGTTTCTTCGACCACCAAATCATTTTCGGTTAATTGAAAAGAATCGACGCCATTATTAATTTGTGCATTCCGTAAACTTTCCGTTAGTGAAATTCGCTCGAGTCCATCGCCAAAATGAAACTCCCGAAATTCACCCGTATGCTCATCACCATTACCTGCTTGTTTGGTTTTGTGATTCCCTGTTCCTGCTTTTTTTAAATTTCCAAAAATTTGATCCAAAGCTTGTTGACGAATAGCGCGTTCCGTTTTTGCGGTGATGCCAAGTCCTGAACTTCCATCGTCTTTGAGTTCTTCGCGGATGTAGCCTTTTTTCTTTAAGTCTTCAATAAAATCATCAATGGTATAATGCTCGTCGGTCAGTTGATATTCCTGATCGAGTTGACGCAACCAGTCGATGGCTTCATCGAAATCACCCGAAGTGTGGGTAATTAATTCTTTAAAAATAGGAAATAGTTTATCAAACGGCGACAGGTTTGGCGTTTGATAGTTTTTGAAAACAAATCCCTTTCTTACTTGGTTTTTCATAGCTTATAAAAGTAATCTTTTTGAGAAAGTCGACTGAGAGAACGAATATTAATTTTTAGTTAAAAGAATTTTAGCAAGAATTCGACACGTTGTTTTGGCAGTTTATGTAGTTTTGTAGTAAATCTTAGTCTTACCAAAAACACAATGAATCCTACCGTAAAGCTTCAATTTCCAGATTTTTCAAATGAATTGTTGAGCGAGATAGAATCCACCGCCACGTATCAAACGATCAAGGCTGGCGAAGTCATTATGCGAACAGGCCAGTATTTTAAAAGTACCGTTTTAGTACTCAGCGGACAAATCAAAATTTATCGAGAAGATGACGATGGTGGTGAATTCCTCATGTACTATTTGCAACCTGGACAAGCTTGTGCGTTATCGATGATTTGCGCGACTAAGAATGAAAAAAGTCAAATCATGGCGAAAGTCATTGAAGAGGCAGAATTAGTTTTGATTCCGCTACCACTCATGGATCGCTGGATGATGCAACATCGGAGTTGGTATGAATTCGTGATTGAAACCTATCGAAGTCGATTTGAAGAAGTCATGGAAGTCGTTGACAATATTGCCTTTCGAGCCATGGATGAAAGACTAGAATTTTATCTGAAGCGTCATCAAGAAGCCTGTGGCTGCAACGAAATCAAACTTTCACATCAAGAAATTGCTTCTGAACTGAATACCTCCAGAGAAGTGATTTCTCGTTTATTGAAAAAAATGGAACAACGAGGTCTAGTAAAATTACATCGAAATCAAATCGAAGTACTAAAATAAAAATTATGGAATACTTTGGTTATGTAGCGTCGATTTTAATTGGAATTACCTTAGGCCTAATAGGCGGTGGCGGCAGTATTCTTACCGTACCAATTCTTGTCTATTTATTTCAAATCAACCCTGAAAACGCGACAAGTTATTCCCTATTTATTGTTGGTGTAACCGCTATGTTTGGTTCGTACCGCCATTATCAATTGGGAAATCTGCAACTCAAATCGGCATTGTACTTCGCAATTCCCTCGGTTTTGTCGCTACTTTTTGTTCGCAAAATGGTCTTGCCTGGTATTCGGGAATCTCTCTTTTCGATTGGCCAACTAGAAATCACCAAGAACCTATTGATCATGTTTGTATTTGGTATTTTGATGGTTGCCGCCTCGGTGTCGATGATTCGAAAATCAAAAGAAAATCAAATTGACGCAACACTCAACATTCCACGTCTGGCTTTTATAGGTTTTTTAGTTGGATTTGTAACTGGATTTCTAGGCGCTGGCGGTGGTTTTTTAATCATTCCTGCCCTACTCTTTTTCGCCAATTTACCTATGAAACAAGCGGTAGGTACTTCTTTGTTTATTATCTTCATCAATTCGCTAATTGGTTTTACAGGCGATTTGATTAATGGTATCACCATCAATTACCAACTTCTTTTTACAGTGACGGGAATCGCCATTGTTGGCATGTTAATCGGAACACAATTGTCTAAGAAAATCGACGGCGCCAAATTGAAACCTGCTTTTGGTTGGTTTGTCCTTGTGATGGGACTCTACATCATCACTAAAGAACTCTTTCTGAAATAATTGCGTTGTGTGACAAAAGTCATAGTTCTACGATTATTCTCAACCTAACTTTGCGGTATAATTTAAAATGTATACTATGAAAGTTGAACAAATTTATACCGGTTGTATTGCGCATGCGGCATATTATATAGAAAGTAATGGCGAAGTTGCTATTTTTGATCCACTACGAGAAGTGCAACCTTACTTGGATCGTGCGACAAAAGACAACGCCAAAATAAAGTACGTTTTTGAAACGCATTTTCATGCCGACTTTGTATCGGGACATTTAGACTTGGCGCACAAAGCCCATGCTCAAATCGTATACGGACCAACAGCAAAACCCAATTTCGAAGCGATTGTTGCAGAAGACAACCAAGTATTTGAAGTAGGAAATTACAAAATCAAAGTCTTGCACACGCCAGGTCACACCATGGAAAGTACGACCTATTTATTAATGGATGAAAATGGCAAAGAACAAGCCATCATCACTGGTGACACTTTGTTTATTGGCGATGTAGGAAGACCCGATTTGGCACAACATGTCATCGCCGACTTAACGCAAGATAAACTCGCACGTTTGCTGTATCATTCCTTACGCGATAAGATTATGCCTTTGCCAGACCATTTAATTGTCTATCCGAATCATGGCGCTGGCAGTGCCTGTGGTAAAAACATGAGTAAAGAAACCACCGATACGCTAGGAAATCAAAAAAGAACCAATTATGCTTTGAATCCAAAATTGACGGAAGACGAGTTTGTCAAAGAACTATTGACTGGTTTAACTAATCCACCGGGATATTTCCCCAAAAATGTATTGATGAATATCAACGGCTATGAAAGTTTAGATACGGTGATGAAAAGAGGAAAAAAGCCACTAAGTCCAATTGAATTTGAAACCATTGCCAATGAAACCCATGTACTTATTCTAGACACACGTCCGTCTGCAGATTTTGCAAAAGGTTTTATTCCGAATAGTATTAATATTGGTTTGGATGGAAGTTTTGCGATGTGGGTGGGTGAAATGATTACCGATATCCAACAAGAAATACTTCTCGTGACAGAACCTGGTAAAGAAGAAGAAACCATGATCAGATTATCTAGAGTTGGCTACGACCATACGATTGGTTATCTCAATGGCGGTTTCAATTCATGGTTGAAAACTGGAAAAGAAATTGACACGATCCATCGTATTTCTGCCTTGGAATTGGAATACCACGCGACGAAAGAGAAATTGATCATCATTGATGTTCGAAAAAAATCAGAATTTGATTCCGAACACCTTATTGACGCCATCAACATTCCACTCAATGAAATCAACAATCACTTAGCCGAATTTCCAAAAGACAATAATTTTGTGTTGCATTGCGCCGGCGGATACCGCAGCATTATCGCTGGATCTTTGCTGAAACAACGAGGCTGGGACAATTTCGTTGATGTTTCTGACGGATTTGTCGGCATCAAGAATACGAAGCTACCAAAAACGAATTATGTATGTCCAACCACACTATTATAAATAGAAAATATGTTTGAAATTTTAAAAAATATGTTTGCGAAAACAGGCGAGAATACGCTTTCAACCGCTTTATCCGATGATGCATTTTTGGTCGATGTGCGCTCCAAGGAAGAATTTAATTCTGGCAGTTGCAAAGGCGCTGTGAATATTCCATTAGATCAAATTCAAAATCACTTGTCAAAATTCAAAGAAAAAAAGAACATCGTGGTCTTCTGCAGAAGCGGTATGAGAAGTAGCCAAGCAAAATCAATTCTGGAAAGAAATGGCTTTTCTAACGTTACTAATGGCGGTACTTGCGACAACGTAAATAGATTGCTCAACCGATAAATGATAACCTTATGAAAAGAAATATGGGATACATCGATAAGAAAATACGAATTACCGCAGCGATTGCGATTGCGATTCTGTACTTCACAGGCGTTATTACAGGCGTTCTCGGTTTAGTACTATTAGTCCTGGGAGTTGTTTTTGTGTTGACTAGTTTAGTTAGTTTTTGTCCATTGTATGTGCCATTTGGAATTTCAACTTGTAAAAAAGACTAACTGCCATGGAACAACAATTTGTCGTCGAAAACATTAAGTGCAATGGCTGTAGTAATTCCATCCGAACTGACCTGCTCAAAATTCCAAAAGTAGAAAATGTAGCCGTAGATATTGAGGCGGGATGCATTACCATCACAGGAAATCCAGACCGAAATACTGTGATTGCTAAACTCAATGATATGGGATATCCCGAAGCAGACCACAACACATTCGTCAAAAAAGCAAAATCCTACGTGAGTTGCGCTATTGGTAAAATGACTATAGAATGAGTACCGAATTCAGCACATTAATCCAATCTGAAAAACCAGTTTTGGTCGATTTCTTTGCCACTTGGTGTGGCCCTTGTAAGGCTCTAGCACCTATTTTAAAAGAAGTCAAAGACAGCTTAGGAGAACGTATTTCGATACTCAAAATCGACGTGGATAAAAACCAAACTTTAGCATCACACTATCAAGTTCGTGGAGTTCCCACGATGATACTTTTTCAAAACGGGCAGCAATTATGGAGGCAATCAGGGGGTTTTTCAAAAGAAAATATTCTTCAAGTAATTCTAGAAAAATCAAAATAATGTTAAAGTAAATCTAGTCTTTAAAAAATAAATATACTTTTGAATGAATTATTAATTAAAAAAACAATTACAATGAAAAAGTTAATCTCAATTTTCACATTAGTAGCCTTAGTATTTTCAATTACTCTATCCGCTCAGGAAGAACCAAAAAAAGAAAAATCTGAAAAATCATGTTCTAAAGAAATGAAAAAATCTTGTGATAAAGAAAAAAAAGCAGGTTGTTGTGCCGCTAAAAAAGCAACGGAGAAAAAAGCATAAATTTTTAATCCTATAAATCAAGAGTGTTTAAGTAATTGAACACTCTTTTTTTATGTAATTTTGTCAATTAAAAAATTACAACCCATGAAAATCGAACAAATTTACACCGGATGCATTGCTCAAGCTGCCTATTATATAGAAAGTAATGGTGAAGCTGCGATCATCGATCCTTTGAGAGAAGTAAAACCCTATTTGGATCGAGCTGTTAAAGACAACGCCAAAATAAAATATATTTTTGAAACGCATTTTCATGCTGATTTTGTTTCTGGTCATCTCGACCTCGCCAAAAAATCGGGTGGTCAAATCGTATACGGACCAACAGCAAAACCTGAATTCGAGGCCATCATTGCCACTGACAACCAAGAATTTAAAGTTGGAAATTATACTATAAAAGCGATTCATACACCAGGTCATACTTTAGAAAGTACTTGTTATTTATTAACGGATGAAAAAGGAAAGCCACACGGCATTATTACGGGAGACACTTTATTTATTGGAGATGTCGGTCGACCTGACTTAGCGCAGGCATTAGTAGACGATTTGACCCAAGAAAAATTAGCGGCGTACTTATTCGATTCGCTTCGCAATAAGATCATGACGTTACCTGACGATTTGATTGTTTATCCAAGTCATGGTGCCGGAAGCGCTTGCGGAAAAAACATGAGCAAAGAAACCACCGATACGTTAGGGAATCAAAAGAAAACCAATTATGCTTTACGAGCCGATATGACTCGAGAAGAATTTACAAAAGAATTACTTGACGGATTAGGGCTACCGCCTGCTTATTTCCCTCAAAACGTCATGTTGAACATTCAAGGTTATGAAAGTTTAGATTCGATTGTAGAGAAATCAAATAAAGGATTAACTCCAGCCGAATTTGAAACTTTAGCAAATCAGTCTGAAGCGGTAATTTTGGATGTTCGTCATGAAGATGATTTTGTAAAAAACCACATACCCAACTCCATATTTATCGGAATACAAGGAAATTTTGCTCCATGGGTTGGTGCGTTATTGGCAGATGTAAAACAACCGTTGCTATTGGTAACACCCGAAGGCAGAGAAGAAGAAACCATTACCAGATTGTCGAGAGTTGGTTTTGACCATGTATTAGGATATTTGTCAGGAGGAATCGATTCTTGGGAGAAAGCAGGATACGAAACAGATGCCATGGCATCCATCAAACCGGAACAATTTGCTTCCGAACTTTCTGCAAAAAGTGTTGTTGTTGATGCAAGAAAGCCTAGCGAATACGAAGCAGAACATGTTGAAAACGCCATCAATATTCCTTTAGATTCTATCAATTCTAATTTTGCTGCTGTCCCAAAAAACGAAACTTTTTATTTGCATTGTGCTGGAGGTTATCGTTCCGTGATTATGGCTTCCATTTTAAAATCGAGAGGAATTCACAACTTAATTAATGTAGAAAAAGGAATCAACGGAATTCGAAATGCTGGTGTTCCATTAACTCAATTTGTATGTCCATCCACTTTAAAATAATTTAATCAAAACAATAACAAAAAATTAAGTCCTAAAAATAGTCTGAACCTATTTTTTTTAAATACTTTTGCAGACTTAATTTCAAATTTAATAGACGAATGAAAAAAATTCTTTTAGTACTAACAGCTCTTACTGTATTGATTTCCTGTAACAAAGCTGGAGAAAACGAATACATTGTAACTGGAACAATCAAAGGAATTGCAGATGGAAAATCTGTAACTCTAGAAGTACAAGACGAAACTGGACAATTAAAACCAATTGATACTGTAAAAATTTTAAAAGGGAAATTTACATTCAAAGGGAATGCAAAAGAACCAGATATGCATTTAATAAATATTGAAACAGTTCAAGGTAAAATCCCTTTCATTCTAGAAAATGGTGATATTGAAATGACTATCAATAAAGACAGTATCAATATTACTCAAGTAACTGGTACTTATAATAATGAAGAACTCAACAGTTATAAGGAAAAAGGAGCAGCCATTCAGAAAAAAATGATGAAGTTCCAAAAAGACAATACTGCTATCATGCAAGCCGCGCAACAAAAACAAGATACTGTGGCGATGAATAAATTGCGAAAAGAATACAGTAAATTTCAAGATGAATTTAGCACACAATCTGACTCTTATGTAAGTTCACACCCAAAAGCATTTATTTCGGCATTAATCATTGAAGGAATGTTCAATCAAATGGCTCCAGATATCGCTAAAATCACTAAATTTTATAACGGTTTGGATAAATCTGTAAAAGATACTAAACACGGAAAAAAAATCAAGAAGAACTTAGATGCACTATCAAAACCAGTTGCTGTTGCTGCTCCAATTGATATTGATTCGATGGCTCCTGAATTTTCGGCTCCTAATCCAGAAGGTAAAATGGTGTCATTGAAAGAAAGTAAAGGCAAATATACTATTATCGATTTTTGGGCATCATGGTGCAAACCTTGTCGTCAAGAAAATCCGAATATGGTGGCTTTGTATAAAGATTTTCATGCTAAAGGATTGAATATTGTCAGTGTATCTTTAGATGAAAAAAGTGAGGAATGGAAAAAAGCTATTGTGGCAGACAAATTGACCTGGACAAACATTTCAAATTTGAAAGATTTTCAAGATCCAATTGCTGTTCAATATGGTATTAAATTAATCCCATCAACTTTTATCATTGACGCTACTGGTAAAGTAGTTGCAAAAGATTTGAGAGGTGCTGAATTGAAAGCTAAAATCGCTCAATTATTAGGATAGAAATTCTCTTTATTTCATAAAATAAAAAATCTCCAGAAACGGAGATTTTTTTATGTCTTTCTTTTCCAATAGATTAAAAATAAGTTCGAATATAAGTCTAAATTATATTTGCTCACATCAAAACAGTTTTTATATTTGCACCGGTTTGGGGAGATACTCAAGCGGCCAACGAGGGCAGACTGTAAATCTGCTGTGTGAACTTCGCAGGTTCGAATCCTGCTCTCCCCACAAAAAACTATAATCCAAAAACAACAAGCTCGCTTGATTGTTTTTGGATTTTGTTTTTTGTGCAAGGTTTCCCCAAATAGGATCATTTGAAAAATAATCCTGATTTTTTCTGATAAACTTCCTGCATAAAATAGGGAAACCTTAGAAAACTAGATCACAAATAACTTGATTGTTTTTGGATTTTGTTTTTGTGCAAGGTTTCCCCAAATAGGATCATTTGAAAAATAATCCTGATTTTTTTTATGAATTTCCAAAATGAATTATGGAAACCTTGAAGAATTTAATTTCAAATAGCTTGATTGTTTTTGGATTTTGTTTTTTGTGCAAGGTTACCCCAAATCTGCTACACAAAGTCTCCCAACTTTGTGTCAACGAACAATGACAAGCAAGAATATATCCCATCCGATAACACAACTACATAAAAAAAACCGCTTCGTTTCCGAAGCGGTTTCTATTGATTAAAGACAATCTAATTATCTTTTGATAACTCTCAATGTTTTCAC
>CANHMG010000015.1 GCA_947461795.1 Flavobacteriaceae bacterium
TATGCTAAAAAGCAAACGATAACGCTTAAAGAATTAAATACACTTACTGTTGGAGATTATGTTACACATATTGATCATGGGATTGGAAAATTTGGCGGATTGCAAAAAATTCAGGTAGAAGGCAAAACCCAAGAAGCTATCAAATTGGTTTATGCTGACAACGATATTGTGTATGTAAGCATTCATTCCTTGCATAAAATTTCGAAGTACAATGGTAAAGATGGTGCGCCTCCGAAAATATACAAATTAGGGTCGAATGCTTGGAAAGTTTTAAAACAAAAAACCAAAGCTCGAGTTAAAAATATAGCTTTCAATTTGATTCAGTTGTACGCCAAACGCCGTTTAGAGAAAGGATTTCAATTTGCTCCTGATAGCTATTTACAAGCTGAATTGGAAAGTTCCTTTATCTATGAAGATACACCGGATCAAACTAAATCTACGCAAGAGGTTAAAGCCGATATGGAAAGTGACCGTCCCATGGATCGATTAGTCTGTGGCGACGTTGGTTTTGGAAAAACAGAAGTGGCAATTCGTGCGGCTTTTAAAGCAGTAGATAATGGAAAGCAAGTCGCTATTTTAGTGCCAACAACTATTTTAGCCTATCAGCATTACCGAACGTTTACCGAACGTTTGAAAGAAATGCCCGTTTCTATTGGTTATCTCAACCGTTTTAGAACAGCAAAACAAAAAACGGAAACCCTCAAAGATTTAGCCGAAGGAAAATTGGATATCGTCATTGGAACACATCAATTGGTTAATAAAAACGTGGTTTTTAAAGATCTAGGTTTATTAATTGTTGATGAAGAACAAAAATTCGGTGTGAACGTCAAAGACAAACTCAAAACGATCGCTGCCAATGTCGATACCTTAACGCTTACAGCAACGCCAATCCCTAGAACTTTACAATTCTCGTTGATGGCTGCTCGAGATTTATCCGTTATTACAACTCCACCGCCTAATCGTTATCCAATAGAAAGTAATGTAGTAACTTTTAGTGAAGAATTGATTCGAGATGCTATTTCGTATGAAATTCAACGCAACGGCCAAGTGTTTTTTATCAACAATCGAATTGAAAACATCAAAGAATTTGCTGGAATGATTCAGCGTTTGGTTCCTGATGCACGTGTAGGAATTGGTCACGGACAAATGGAAGGAAGCAAACTCGAAGAATTGATGCTGGCTTTTATGAATGGAGAATTTGATGTATTAGTTTCCACAACTATCATCGAAAGCGGATTAGATGTGCCGAATGCGAATACGATTTTCATCAACAATGCCAATAATTTCGGATTGTCAGATTTGCATCAGATGCGAGGTCGCGTAGGACGAAGTAATAAGAAAGCGTTTTGTTATTTTATTTGCCCACCGTATTCGATGATGACAGAAGATGCTCGAAAAAGAATTCAAGCTTTAGAGCAATTCAGTGAATTGGGAAGTGGTTTTAACATTGCCATGAAAGACTTAGAAATTCGTGGTGCCGGCGATTTATTAGGCGGGGAACAAAGTGGTTTTATCAATGAAATTGGTTTCGAAACCTATCAAAAAATCATGAACGAAGCCATCGAAGAATTGAAAGAAAACGAATTTAAAGAACTATACGAATCCGAAGACCAACCAGTTAAAGAATACGTCAAGGATTTGCAAATCGATACTGATTTTGAATTGTTGTTTTCCGATGAATACATCAATAACATTTCTGAACGATTGAATTTGTATAACGAATTGAGTTTAATCAAAAATGAAGAAGATCTTAAGACTTACGAAATCAAACTAATTGACCGATTTGGTCCTTTACCCAAACAAGCTATTTCATTGTTAAGCAGTATCAAAATCAAGTGGATTGCCTCCCAAATGGGAATTGAAAAACTTGTTATGAAACAAGGAAAAATGATTGGCTATTTCGTGTCAGATCAGCAAAGCGACTATTATACTTCGCATCAATTTCAAAAAGTATTGCAATTTGTACAAACTCAATCGCAATTGTGTCGCATGAAAGAAAAACAAACTCCGAATGGGCTTCGATTATTGGTGACTTTTGAAAATGTAAAATCGATTCGCCGTGCTTTAGAATTAATTGAATTAATGGGGAGCAGTTAGCTGAAAAACTTTTTGATTTGAAAAAAAAGCGACTCTAAATCGACGCGATTAATAGGATGATTCGTATTCGGGAAAATGAGTAATTGCCCATTCAATAAGAATCGATAAATCATAATTGTTTCTTCAAGGCTAACCATGACATCTTTATCCCCAACTGCTAATAATATTGGCACATTAATGCTTTTATAATCGGCTTCATTTAGAACGGCATTAGCTCCCAAATCCAAAATTAACTCAGCAGTTTTATTCAATAATTTAACCCAAGAATCGCCATGCAATTGTTCTAAGGTTGTAGCATATTTCGGGATTTTTTCTTTGATTATTGATGCATTCATCAACTTCGATTCCTGAATAGAATTTTCTATTGTCCAATGGAATTTTGTGGCCAAAGTAAATACTTTTTTTATTCGTTCAGGAAAATGTGTTGCTAAATAGAATGCTACATAACCACCCATACTGTAGCCGAAAACAGAAATGGATTCTATTTTATTTTGATCTAAAAACTGTAATACTTCTTTGGCAAAATCATGAATAGAGAACTCTTGATGATGGAAAACTTGACCTCCATGACCGCTAAAATTTAGAGTATAAACTTCAAATTCGACCGATAATAATTCCGCTAAATCTTTAAATTGATCTTTATACCCTAACGCTCCATGAAGTAATACTACTTTTTCCATTGGATTCCTTTTGATTTACGAATATAAAAAAACCACTCGTATTAGGAGTGGTTCTTTAATTTATAATAAATTTTAATTCATTTTCAATATTTTGAAATTGGCTTCTTTGTCTTTAAATTTCAAAGTAAAGAAATAGGTGCCAGCTGCAAAAGCAGTCATGTCTATTTTTGAATTTAAAGTATTCGCTTTATTTTGATATAAGAGTCGCCCTTCTAAATTGTATACTTTTACTTCATCAATTGTAGTTTTAGAAGTAATGTTTACAAACCCATTTGTTGGATTAGGAGAATAGGTAAAATCTATATTCGGTTCAAAAGCAACGTTTCCTAAAGCAGTTTCGCAAACGACATTCGCAACATAGCCTGGAGCAACAACTCCTCCATCCGAATAAAACTTAACTGTCAATGAACCGTCAGCAGCTGTTGACACAAATGGGCCTGGAATAAAAGTATTGCCTGTAAAACCACCGCCGCTTAAATCAGGTGCTGAAGTCGAATTTCCATCATAGACATACAAATAATCATAATCTAATTCTAAGTCGAAAGCAGAAAAAGTTAACGAGATTTTTTTATTAGATAAATTTGGAATTATCGTTCGGATGTACGTTTCAGAATCCGTATAATCTCCTGTTGGACCTCCAGTATCTGCTATTTGTACTCCATTACAATAATTGGTACTTGTTACAATAATGGTTTGTTCGTTGGGTGCAAATAAACCAAAATTACAAACAGGTCGAACTCTAACAATGTAATATGTGTCTGGTGACAATCCGTTGGCCGTGTAACTATTGGTAGAAACCGGAACCCATGTTGTATTAGAACTTGAAAATGGTGTTAATGAAACTTGCCACGAAGTCGCCCCGCCAAGATCTGACCATGATACGGTTGCTGAGGTTGCTGAGGTTGAAGTTGCATTAATATTAGCAACGGTATTGATACAAGTGTTGACACAATCGGTACTCAAACAGGTTCCCCCATTCACTTTACTAAGAATTCGAGCTGCTGGTTGAGGGCCGAAACCATTGGCTAAATTAATACCAACGCCGCCAACTAAGTGACAATAACTCATGATTGTTCCTTTAACATTACCAGCAGGTATTGGGCCTTCTGCACAATCACCTTCATAGTACCCTGCGGATTGTCCACAACCATCTATAGCTGTGTTATCCCCGTTCCAATGACATCCATGAGTATGTGGAGAACCCATCAAATGTCCTAACTCATGAGTAATCACCATAATAGTCCATGAAAAAGTTGGCACTGTTTCAAAATCAAAATTAACGTCTGAATAACTGAAATTATCTTGAGTACAAATTCCATTAATTCCAACAGCTACTCCACCTAAACCACCACTATCTATTCCTAACAACTGTCCTAAATCGCCATCAAAAACAGGGCGTTCTTCGTTGAATTTGTATAAATAATCCGAGGAAGAAGTTCCAATTCCATCATAAGGATCTTGAGTTGTCCAGATATAAAGTGATTTTAAAGAAGTAGTTATTCCGTCATTGGTATAAATTGTTTGTACATTATTGAAGACCGAAGTCATCCAATTGGTTGTTGTTGTCGTATTGTTATTGTTGGCTTGATATAAGTCGTTGTCAATTTCGAAATAAATTGTCACACACTTTGTACTTGCTGGAGCTATTACGTTTCTGAAATCTTGAATTGACGTTTCTGGAACTGATTTTACTTTACATTCAGCATTGATTTTACCTTTTAAATCCATGTCAGAATATACAATATAATCGGAAGAATTATTTGTTTTTTCAAGCTTTGCAACCACTAAATTATGCAATTGGTTGCTAGAAATCACTCCGTTTAATTCGCCTTTGAAGAAATTAAATGACACTAATGAATTTGAATCTCCTTTAACGATTCCTCTGTAATATACTCCTTTATCGTAAGCAATTGCTTTGGCTTTATCGGTGTCGATATGAAATCCTTCTGCGAACAAATTGACTCTGTATAATTGAGTAGTAATTGTATTGCCTTGGTAGGGAATTTCAACTTGGATAGATTCGTTTTGATTGGAAATAATTTGTGAAAGGACCTGAAGATTAATTTTCGCGTACGTTGCTTTCGTCACCGCATTTCGAGTATCCTTATTTTGAATACTTTGATTTTCTGTCAAAATACTATATTTTAGGAAAGAAGTATTTTGAGATACTAAATCTTGGATTTTTTTGGCTACATTCTTTTGAGCAAAACCACTCAAACTTGCCAAGATGATAACTATTGTAATTATCTTTTTCATGGTTAATTTTTTTTTCAAATATAAACATAATATCAACTCTTTTAATAGAACTTTTGTTAAACTCTTGCCTTTAAAAATGAAGAAACGCATCTTCTAAGTGTTCTATAATGAATTCGTTACCTTTTTTATGAATCGCAATAATATCAAATCGAACCGCAACTTCTAAATCGTTTGCAATTACATATTCATTAACGGCTTTTACCAATAATTGAATTTTTTTTGGTTTTACGAAATCTTGCGGCAAACCGAATTCAATACTTGAACGTGTTTTTACCTCAACAATAGCAAGTACATTTTCTTTTTGAGCAATGATGTCAATTTCAGCTTTTTGAAAAGTCCAATTGGTTTCTAAAATCGTATAGCCATGGCTTTGAAGAAATGCTACTGCATGCTCTTCTCCGAGTTTTCCAAGTTCATTATGATCAGCCATTTTTCAGATTGTTAGATTCTTGGATTGCAAGATTTTTAGATTATTCGAATTTGACGGTTGATCCTTTATCATTCACTTCGATGCTAACTGTTTTTCCTAATATTAAAGTGCGATTGTCTTTGATGTGCCCTGCAGGAAAATTATAAATGATTGGAAATTTATAGTCTTTCAGAACATCTTGAATGATTTGCAGCGCATCTTTTCCCCAGGGTATTTCATTGTCATTCATGCTCGACATTCCACCAACAATCACTGCTTTTATTTCGTCGAAATAGCCATTGCGCTTAAGATTCATCATCATTCTATCGATGTGGTACAAGTATTCGTCAAGGTCTTCTATAAATAGAATTTTTCCTTTATAATCGACTTCCGATTTCGATCCGATGATGCTGTATAAAACCGATAAATTTCCTCCGACGATTTCTCCTTTGGCTGATCCTTTTACATTGTATTCATGCACTGGAATTGTATAGGATAATTTTTCGCCAAATAAAGCTTTTCGAAAGGATTCAAGTACTTCAGGATTTGCAGTTCCTGCATTCAACGCCATAAAAGAATGGATCGTTTCGATTCCCATATTATTGATATGACTATGTAAGACGGTCATATCACTAAAACCCGCAATCCATTTTGGTTTTTTCTTAAAATTGGGAAAGTCAATTCGGTCAATAATTCGAACGGTTCCATAACCGCCTTTCGCTGCCCAAATTGCTTTTATTTTGGGGTTGTCTAGCATTTCTTGAAAATCTGTTGCGCGCAACCAATCGGGTCCTGCCAATTGATTCTCTTCTTTTCCTATGGTTTTACCAAGGATGACATGCAAACCCCAACTTTCCAATAATTTGATAGCGGGTTCTAGCGATTTCGGATCAACTTTTCTGGCTGTGGCGAGGATTCCGACGGTATCGCCTTTTTTTAAAAATTCGGGTGAAATCATGTTGCGTTGTGCTTGAGTGGTTTGAATTAGGAAAAGTCCAAATACTAATGCAATGTAAAAAGTGGTTGAATTTTTCATGTTGATAATGTTGAAACAAATATAAATAATGTTTGCCACAAAGACGGCAAGCCGCAAAGTTTTTGAATGCCCTAGCCCCGGATAGGAACGGTATCCTTTTGTGCCGTTGTTCGGCGCAAAAGATTTAGTGGATAGCGGGAACTTGCTCCGAATAAAATCCATAAAACTCTCGATTCTATTGCTTATTTTTGCAATCAATTTGATTTACTTATGTTACAAAATCCAAAACGATATACCATTACAGCCGCATTGCCTTATACCAACGGACCGATTCATATTGGGCATTTGGCGGGCGTTTACGTTCCCTCTGATATTTATTCGCGCTACTTGCGTTTGCAAGGAAAAGACGTTGCTTTTATTTGTGGAAGTGACGAACACGGCGTTGCCATTTCGATGAAAGCTAAGAAAGAAGGGATTACACCACAGCAAGTGATTGATAAATACGACGCTATTATTCGAAAATCGTTTATTGATTTTGGGATTTCGTTTGATAATTATTCGAGAACTTCTGCGAAAATTCACCATGAAACAGCTTCTGCTTTTTTTAAAAAACTATACGACGAAGGAAAATTTATTGAAGAAGTCACCGAACAATTGTATGATGCTCAAGCCGATCAATTTTTGGCCGATCGTTTCGTTATTGGAACTTGCCCAAAATGTGGGAACGAAGAAGCGTATGGAGATCAGTGCGAAAGATGTGGTTCTACATGGAATGCGACCGATTTGATCCATCCGAAATCAACGATAACAGGAACAACACCCATTCTAAAAGCTACGAAGCATTGGTTTTTACCTTTAGATCAATACGATGCTTTTTTGAGACAATGGATTTTGGTGGAACATGCCAAAGACTGGAAAACAAATGTGTTGGGTCAAGTAAAATCATGGCTTGACGACGGTTTAAAACCTCGCGCCGTAACTCGTGATTTGGATTGGGGAATCGATGTGCCGGTGGTTGGAGCCGAAGGGAAAAAATTATATGTGTGGTTTGATGCGCCGATTGGTTATATCTCTTCTACTAAAGAATGGGCAGCTCGTGAAGGAAAAGATTGGGAACCGTATTGGAAAAGTGCCGATACAAAACTGGTTCATTTTATTGGGAAAGACAATATTGTTTTTCACTGTGTAATTTTTCCTGCGATGTTGAAAGCGGAAGGAAGTTATATTATGCCTGACAATGTTCCGGCGAATGAATTCTTGAATTTGGAGGGGAATAAATTATCGACTTCGAAAAACTGGGCTGTTTGGTTGCATGAATATTTGGAAGATTTTCCAGGGCAGCAAGATGTGTTGCGTTATGCCTTGACTTCAAATGCACCTGAAACTAAAGATAATGACTTTACTTGGAAAGATTTCCAAGCGAGAAATAACAATGAATTGGCAGCGATATTTGGGAACTTTATCAATCGTGTAGTTGTATTGACACACAAATATTACAATGGAATTGTGCCACAACCGAATGCTTTTTCAGAAGTAGATACACAAACTTTGAATGAATTGAAAGCCTATCCTGCGGTAATCTCAAGTTCTATTGAGCGGTATCGTTTTAGAGAAGCGTTAGGTGAATTGATGAATGTGGCGCGATTGGGAAATAAATATTTGGCCGATGAAGAACCCTGGAAAATGGTAAAAACCGATCCAGAAAGAGTGCAAACTCAAATGTATATTGCGTTGCAAATAGCTTCTGCTTTACGGATATTGAGTGAGCCTTTTTTGCCTTTTACCGCTGGGAAATTGGATGTTATTTTGAATCAAACGCATCATGGAAAAAGCTGGGTGGATGTTACGGAAAGCTCCGAATTGATAATAGTTGGGCATACAATTGGACAAGCTGAAATATTATTTTCACAAATTGAAGACGAACAAATTCAAAAACAAATAGACAAATTGGTAGCTACAAAAACAGCCAATAGCATCGAAAACAAAACGATTACCCCACAAAAAGATTTAGTGCAATTTGAAGATTTCTCCAAAATGGACCTACGCGTTGGGACTATTTTAGAAGCTGAGAAAATGCCAAAGGCGAATAAACTTTTGGTTTTGAAAGTAGACACCGGAATAGATATTCGAACCATCGTTTCTGGCATTGCAGAGAGTTTTTCTCCGGAAGAAGTTATAGGTAAAAAAGTAACGGTTTTGGTTAATTTGGCTCCGAGAAATTTACGCGGTGTGGAAAGCCAAGGGATGATTTTGATGACAAATAATTCCGAAGGAAAATTGGTTTTTGTGAATCCGGATACAGAAGCTGAGAATGGAGAAACAATAAATTAATGATGAATAATGCCTAAAAAACTAATCCTTTTTGCTTTTATCTTATTTGGGTTTGCTTTGGGCTTATGGCAGCTACTATTTTATTCTCATCCTATTTTATCTCTAATTTTATGGGAGATACACACGATTTTTACTAGTGTTATAGTATTTTACATTCTCGTGAATTTATGGGTAAATGAGAAGATTTTAGACATCATTAAAATTTTATTTCGAGTGCTTTTTAAAGTTTGGTTTGTGATTTTCATTGCTTTTTCTTTAAAAAAATCATTTGACATTAAAGGATTTCTACTTACTGCAACCTTTGTATTTGGTTATTTAGAAGGGATGATCGATTTAAATTCATGGTTTAGTAATCAAAATTCTCATTTTATTTTTCGTTATTTCAAAGCAGAGAATAATTCAAAAAATAGAATTCTATTAAGTATCTTATCTATTTCTTTAATTCATATCTTTTCAGCATTAATCGCATATGTCTTTTTTTACATTAAATAATTATGGCTTTAAAAGTAATTGCTTTCGACGCTGATGACACTTTGTTTGTCAACGAACCTTATTTTCAAGAAACTGAAGAAAAATTTTGTGCTTTGATGAGTGATTATTTGTCGCATCAAGGCTTGTCTCAAGCTTTGTTTAAAACTGAGATTGACAATTTAGACTTGTATGGTTATGGTATAAAAGGTTATGTTCTTTCTATGATTGAAGCGGCAATGCGGATTTCGAACAATACGATTTCGATGGAAGTGATAGAAAAAATCATTGTATTAGGTAAAGAATTGTTGCAAAAACCCATTGAATTATTAGATGGTGTTGAAGACACTTTGAAAGCACTACATGGAAAATATAAATTGGTAGTAGCCACCAAAGGCGATTTGAAAGATCAACAAAGAAAACTTCATGATTCGGGATTAGGTCCGTATTTTCATCATATTGAAGTAATGTCAGATAAGCAAGAAGTCAATTATCAAAAATTATTAAAACGTTTAGAAATTGAACCCGATGAATTTTTCATGATTGGAAACTCTTTAAAGTCAGATGTTCTTCCTGTTTTGGCTATTGGAGGACACGCAGTACACATTCCATTTCACACTACATGGGAACATGAAAAAATAAGTCATAAAGTAAAGCATCCTAATTTTAGAACTCTAGATAACATCTCGGATGTTTTAAAATACTTATAAAAATCAAAAGCGTAGAAAGTAGATTTGTACGCTTTTGATTTTTTTCTATTTTATTTTCCAAGTAAAAGTAATTCGTTCACAACTACTTCCGTGTAATATTTTTTATCCCCGTTTTTATCTTCATAACTTCTGTGAGTTAATTTTCCTTCCACAGCGATTTCTTTTCCTTTTGTAACAAACTTTTCGATAATGTCTGCTGTTTTTCCCCAAGCACTAATACGATGCCATTGGGTTTCTTCTACTTTTTCTCCTTTTTCATTTTTATAAATTTCGTTGGTAGCAATTGTTAAATTGGCTACTTTTCTATCTCCTTCTAGGGTTTTAATTTCGGGATCTTGTCCTACATGCCCTATTAGTTGTACTTTGTTTCGTAATGCATTCATGGCGTTTAAAATTTAATTTGTTATACGTTTACCTTATCAATTCTCATTGTAATTGATAGTGCAAAGTTGGTAAAGTTGGTTGCAATGATTCGGTATTTAAACGTTTAATTTCGTTTGTAACTATTTGTAATCGTTTGCAAATGAATTAAAATTCTTATATTTGATTGCCTTAATTTTTAAAAAGCCAAGCAGAAATATTATATCGTATCCATATTATTAATTTTAATTTATAAGCCATGAAAAACTGTTTAGAATGCGGCGATGCCTTTGTAGGAAGAGAAGATAAAAAATTTTGTTGTGACGGATGCCGAAATAGCTTCAATAACAAAATAAACAAAGACTCTAATAACTTTATGCGTAATATCAACAATACATTGCGTAAAAATTATCGAATCCTTTCGGAAATAAATACCGACAGAAAAACAAAAACCACAAAATCCCAACTACTTAAAAAAGGATTTGACTTTGAATTTTACACCAATCAATTTCAAACCAAATCCGGAAAAACCTATTATTTTGTATACAACCAAGGTTACCTTTACTTAGACAAGCAGCTGTTTGTTCTCGTAAAAAAAGACTTTAATACCTAATAATGCTATAGTTATGAAAAAAAATAATGCGTCTTTTTTAGCTACACTTTTTACTGTAGGAGTGCTTGGAATACTCTATTATATGATGATGCCTAATTGGGTTTCAAATTCAACGGGTTTGTCTGAGTTCTCTACTAATAAAGCACTAGAACACATTAAGATTATCTCTCAAAAACCACATTATGTTGGTTCTCAAAACCATGTTGAAGTTGCAAATTATGTAATTCAAGAATTAGAAAAATTGGGATTGAAACCTCAAATTCAAGAAGGAACTACATTAACAGAATGGGGAAATTTAGTAAAATCAAGAAATATTATTGCCAAAATAAACGGAACAAATTCTACGAAAGCCTTATTACTTCTATCTCATTATGATAGTGCACCACATTCGTATTCTAAAGGCGCAAGTGATGATGCCTCTGGTGTTGCGACAATACTAGAAGGGTTACGTGCTTTTTTACATGAAAAAAAATCTCATAAAAACGACATTATTGTTTTATTTTCAGATGCTGAAGAATTGGGTTTGAACGGTGCGGCTCTTTTTGTAACCGAACATCAATGGGCAAAAGAGATTGGGTTAGCCCTCAATTTTGAAGCTCGTGGAACTTCTGGTCCAAGTTATATGTTAATGGAAGTAAATCAAGGCAATGCTGCTTTGGTTAAAGGTTTTTCTGAAGCGAATCCAAAATATCCAGTTTCAAATTCGTTGATGTATAGCATCTACAAAATGCTTCCTAACGATACCGATTTGACCGTTTTTAGAGAGCAAGGGAAAATTCAAGGATTTAATTTTGCCTTTATTGATAGTCATTTTAACTATCATACCCAACAAGATTCCTATGCCAATGTTTCTCCTACTACCTTAGAACATCAGGGCACTTATTTGATGCCTTTATTGAATTATTTTTCGAATTTAGATTTGAAAAATTTAGATTCAAATGAAGATTTTGTCTATTTTAATATTCCCTTTTATTTTGTGAGTTACCCGTTTTCATGGATTTTAAACATGGTGATTGGAGCATTCCTCTTTTTTGTTTTCTTACTATTTATTGGTTTAGGGAAAAAGATTTTGATTGGAAAACTTGTTTTCAATGGATTTGTAAATTTATTTGGAACTCTATTAGTTACAGGGCTTAGTGGCTATTTCGGTTGGAAAATTTTATTGTCAATATACCCAAGTTATAATGATATTCTACAAGGATTTACTTATAATGGCCATTATTACATTGCTGCTTTTTCCTTCTTGGCGCTAACATTTGCCTTTCTTTTTTATTCAAATTCGAACACCGTTACTTCCAACTTGAATCAAACCATTGCGCCTCTCTTTTTATGGCTATTAATTAATTTTGGAATAGCATTTTACTTGCCTGGTGCCGGATTTTTTATAATTCCAATCTGGTTTACTTTGTTGATGTTGGCCTATTTTGTTCTCACACAAAAAACAAATCTTTTTCTGAATTTAATTTTCTTAATGCCCGCACTATTTATTTTTGTCCCTTTTGTCATTCAATTTCCAATTGGGTTAGGATTGAAAATGTTGGCGGGAAGTATGGTCCTCTTAGTACTTATTTTTTGCTTATTACTACCTGTTTTTGGCGCTTTTTCAAATAAAAAACAATGGGCGGGTTTATTTTTTATAGTGGCAGTTGTGTTTTTTGGAATTGCCCATTTCAAATCTGATTATTCTACTAGAGAAAACAAACCCAATAGTTTACTTTATATTTTAAACACAGATAAAAACCAAGCGATATGGGCAACTTATGATATTCAAGTTGATAAATGGACGAAAATCTATCTTGGAGAAAATCCTAAAATAGATCCTAATGCGAATTCCTATTTAATGTTTAGCAAATACGATTCTCACTTAACATTTGCTGCCAAAGCTCCTATTAAAGCAATTCTAAAACCTACGATTTCCTTTGTAAAAGATTCTACGATAGGCGCTTTTCGTTATTTAAAAATCAGAATTTCACCAAATCGTATTGTAAATCGTTATGACATTTTTGCCAATGAAAAAATGAAAATCTATAATTTGAAAGCGAATCAAGCAAAAAACATCAACCAAAAAGAATCCTTATACAAACGAAACGGAAAAAGAGTTCTAAGCTATTATTTAGTTGACAATGAACCTTTAGAATTGCAATTTAGTATTCCTGCGAATACTGTTTTGGAGATGGATTTAATGGAAAGTTCATTCGATTTGCTTCGGAATCCTTTATTTAATATCGTTCCTCGTGATTCATGGATGATGCCAACGCCATTTGTTCTTACTGATGCTGTAATTCTTCAACAAAAAATTAGACCTACTGTTGCAATGACACCAAAAACAATTTCGTATTCTCCAGCAATCGGAATTTCAAATGACAGTCTAGCACAAAAAATTGACTCCTTAAAAATAAAATGAAACAAATCAGCATTTTAGGTTGCGGGTGGTTGGGCTTGCCTTTAGCAAAACAATTAGTTCAAAAAGGATATACTGTGAAAGGTTCTACAACTTCAAGTGACAAACTTGAACTATTGAAAAACTTAGGGATTCTTCCTTACGCTATTAATATTACTGCGGAAGAAATTACTGGATTAATAGAAGATTTTTTAGAAAATTCTGAGATTCTAATTATCAACATTCCCCCTAAACTTCGGGCAGCAGAAAAAGAGGGTTTTATTTCAAAGATTCAAATACTAATTCCACCTATAGAAAAATCAACTATTTCAAAAATAATTTTTGTCAGTTCAACTTCTGTTTATGCCGATGTCAATGACATAGTAACGGAAGATTCCGTTGATGAACCTGCAACGGAAAGTGGAAGACAATTATTCGCTACGGAATCCATTCTAAAAAACAACTCTTCTTTTCAAACAACAGTTGTTCGTTTTGGTGGTTTGATCGGTGAGGATCGACATCCCATTCATTTCTTAGCAGGAAGAAAAAACCTCGAAAATCCTGAAGCTCCTATCAATTTGATTCACTTAAAAGATTGCATCGGAATTATCACAAGCATTATTGAGCAAGATTGTTGGGATCAAACATTCAATGCGGTAACGCCTTTTCATCCTTCAAGAAAAGTATACTATTCTCAAAAAGCATTGGACATGAACTTAGATTTACCCGAATTCAATAGTAGTTCTGTCTCCAAAGGGAAAACAATTTCGAGTGCCAAGGTTCAAAAAGTTCTTAATTATCGCTTTAAAATAAATCCGCTATAAATTGAGAACCAAAATAAAAAATGCTGTTTCATCAAAAATAGAGGCTATTGGTTTACCAATTCTTGCATTGTGCTGGGTAAGTTTCTTCTGGGGAACTACCTGGATTGCCTCTAAAGAAGGCGTGAAGCATATGCCGCCAATGCAACTGGTGGCAATTCGACAATTTTTGGGTGGGATTCTTTATGTTGGTTATTTTCTCCTAAAGAAAACACCTTGGCCGAAACGGCATCAATGGAGGACAATAGTAATTTTAAGTTTACTCAATTTCGTGTTGAGCAACGGACTAAGCACTTGGGGAATCAAATATATCAGTAGTGGTTTAGGGGCAATTCTCGGAGCTATCTTTCCTATTTGGATTGTCATCATTATGTATTTCCGAGGCGAAAAACTAAATTCAAAAGCAGTATTTGGAATTGCCACTTGCTTCTTTGGAGTTTGCATAATCTTCTATGAACATTTGAAAGATTTCCTCGTTCCGAATTTTAGTTTCGGCATTTTTCTGTCTTTAATTGCGACGCTAACATGGGCTTTTGGCACTTTGTATACGAAGAAAAAAGCAGCAAGCTTTAATCCGTATTTTAGTTTAGGTTTGCAAATGTTGATTTCGAGTTTTTCACTATTTGCGTTTATTGGCGCCACTGGCAACACGATTCCTTTAACGGATATTCCGTCTAATTCTTGGTGGTCGATTGCGTATTTAGTAATCATTGGATCGGTCTTGACTTTTATTGCATTTATTTATGCTTTACAAAAACTTCCTGCCGAAGTGAATAGTATTTATGCGTATATCAATCCGATTGTTGCCGTGATTTTAGGTGCTATGATATTAAACGAGCCCTTAACTTTGTATATTGCTTTTGGAGGATTTATAGTTCTTATTGGATTGTATTTGGTCAATTTAGCACTGAGAAAAAAAACTGTTTCTTAATAAACTAAAAAACCCATTGAATTTACAATCAATGGGTTTTATGTATTTAATCCAATAGTATTACCAAATCTTCACTCTTTTTTCAGGAGCAATATACATTTTATCTCCAGGCTTAATATTGAACGCTTTATAGAAAGCATCAACATTCAATAAAGGTAAATAACCTCTAATTTCATCTGGAGAATGCGGATCGGTTTTTACCTGTGTTTTTATAGCTTCTTCTCTCGACTTGTTTCTCCAAACCGTAGCCCAAGAAATAAAGAATCTTTGTTCAGGAGTAAAACCGTCAATTAATGGTTGTTTCGGTTGCGTTTTTAAATACATTTGCAATCCATCATAAGCAGCATTAATACCTCCTAAATCTCCGATGTTTTCACCTAAAGTAAACTTTCCGTCTACTTTTACTCCTGGCAATACTTCAGCAGCACTATACTGATCTGCTAAAGACGCTCCAAGTGTTTCAAATTGTTTCAAATCTTCTTCCGTCCACCAATCTACTAAATTTCCATCGGCATTGTATCTTGATCCTGAATCATCAAATCCGTGAGAAATCTCATGTCCGATAACCGCTCCAATTGCACCGTAATTGATTGCTTCATCTGCTTGATAGTTATAGTAAGGTGTTTGTAAAATAGCCGCCGGAAAAACAATTTCATTATAGGATGGATTGTAATACGCATTGACAGTTTGTGGCGACATAAACCATTCTGTTTTATCAACAGGTTTGTCTAATTTTGCCATGTCGTCTTTGAAATTCCAAAGTGAAATAGCACTTACGTTTTCAAAATAACTACCTCCTTCATTTGCAGCTTTGATACTTAAAGTAGCATAATCTTTCCATTTGTCCGGATAGCCAATTTTAATCATCACTTTGTCTAATTTTTCTATAGCTTTTAATTTGGTAGAGGGTGACATCCAAGTAAGATTGTTGATTCTAACTTTATAAGCAGCAATAACGTTTTGAATCATTTTCTCCGCTTTGGCTTTAGCTTCTGGTGGGAACATTTTGTCGACATATAATTTCCCTAAAGCCTCGCCAATTGAATTGTTTACCGTTTGTAAGGCGCGCTCTTCTAGTGGTCTTCTTTTCAAAATACCATTCAAGGTTGTGCCGTAAAAATTGAAATTTGCATCTCCAATCTTGCTTGATAATTGACCTGCCGTTCTATTCAACAATGCCCAACGCATATACTGTTTGCAATCTTCCACTTTGTTAGAGGCAAAGATGGTTTGCAAAGCTTGCATATAACGAGGTTGTGAAACGATGATTGTATCGATTTTCTTAAATCCTAATCCTGAGAAATAATCCACCCAATTTACAGCTGGAACCATTTTTTGCAATTCAGGAAGTGTCATTGGATTGTATTGCTTTCTGCTGTCTCTTCTTTCTACTCTATTAAGTCTAGGTTTCGACATCTCTATCTCAATATTCAGTATTTTTTGAGCTTTAATAAGATTATTAGCGGGAGTATCATCTTCGAAGAAAGCTAGCATTTTAGCCAAATGAGTAACGTATTTTTCGCGTTTTTCTTTAGAATCCTTTTCTTCTGAAATATAATAATCTTGATCTGGTAAACCTAGTCTACCAGGCACCAAATTAATTGAATTCTTATTACTGTCTTTATCATCGGCGCCAATACCGATGGAGAAAAATCCAATGCCACCAATGGGTTCCATTTCAATCATTAGTTTGATAATGTCTTCATTGTTTTTGATAGCGTTGATCTTTTCTAAATACACTTTAAGAGGATGTATTCCTTGAGCATTTCTAGAAACGGTATCGATAATTGATTTATAGAAAGTTACTGTCTTACCTTGGTCGGAATCGGCTTTGTACTTTGGATTCTTAACGGCGTCTTTCAAAATATTAAGGGCGTCTTTTTCTGTTTTTTCAAAAAGGATGTCCGAACTACCATAAGATGTTTTATCGTTTGGAATTATAGCTTTATCAAGCCAAGCGCCATTTACATAGCGATAAAAATCGTCATTTGGTTTAACTTTTTTATCCATATTATCCATATTAATCCCTGGACTCGTTTTTGTCTTGCCTACTTGCCCATGGATGCAAGTAGTTCCTATTAAAAGAAAAAAGAAAAACTTTAATTTATATTTAAATTGTGTAATCATAAAAGAAATTTATTGGGATTAAGGATATTAGTTTTTAATTATTTTTTTAGTGACACTTTGGTTTTCGGTTTTAAAATTCAAAAAATAAATACCGTTTGCCATATTAGTTAGATCTAAGGCATAATTGTTTTGAATGTTTTTAAAATCGTTTTTAGAAATAATAATTTTACCTGTTATATCATAAACATCTATAGATTTCGGAATCGCATTTCCAAAAGACACATTAAAAATAGACTTTGATGGATTTGGGTAAACTGCTAATTTACTCACATCAAATTCTTTTGTTTTTAATGCTCCATCTATAATGAAATTGTCAATTATTGCTCCTTCATAATTTAATGTGTCATTAGATCTAAATACAAATCTAAATATCACATTGGTTTGATCACTTATAAAATTTAATGGTAAACTATATTCCAAAAGCGATAAGTTTCTTCCCGACCATTGAGAGCCTATACAATTTATACATCCGCCTCCAGAAGAAGAAGGAACAGAAGATGAATTATACCAATTGATATCACTTGACGTTCCAAGTGTGTTCCAACTTACTCCAAAATTTGTTGAATATTGCATATATAATAAATCTCTAGAGTTTTGTATGTCAAAAGCTAGATTGAATTTAATAATTGGATTTGAAATTTGAGTTAAATTATAACACTGAGAAACCAAATAAGCAATTGTGTCATCCGTATAGTTTCCTGAAAGATTTGTCGCGTATACTTGATTCCCTGTTGCTGTTGTATTTAGAAGTGTTTTTGTGCTAACTCCTTTTTGCCATAATTGGGTTTGCCCGTTTTGATTGTATGAAATTAAATTGGGAGTTCCTTCCTCAAATGTGTTTACAATTCCATTGGTTCCGATACCATTTACATAAAACAAATTACTTGAAGTGTTGTTTAACAAATTCTCATCATTACTTATGTTTGCTGTAACATTTAAGTAGTAAGCTCCGGAAGCAGTTACAATCTGAGGTAAGTCAACTGTAGTAGAAGCCAAAGAATTTAAGGTGCCATTCCAATCATAACTGAATGGTGTTCCATTATATTGATAATTAAAAGTAACCGAATTGATGGTATTAGTTCCTCTATTTTGAATTTCAACTTGAGGAGAATAAGTTCCATCACAAGCTACTTGACCTGATTGCGTTTGCTCCTGAGTGATTTTAATATCATTTTGTGCTACTTCAAATGGAATACTAGACTGCCAAATTCCTCTACCATAAGTTGACGCAATTATTTTTTCATCATCTAAATTTATTTCTAAATCAGTTACGGAAACATTTGGCAAGTTTGTGTCAAAAGATTCCCATTGAGATAACGTGTCATCTCTGTAATAAACCCCAAGGCTCGTACCAACATATAATGGGTTTTTTGAATTTCTACCTTGATGTATAATTACATTTTTACCTATACTTGGTATCCCTGTACTAAAATTAGAAAAGGAGCTTCCTCCATTTGTAGACTTTAATACTTGCCCGGATGTACCTTCAGTCGTAATATAAAGTATACTACTATTAGAAGAATTGATTGCTACAGATGAAATGTTTGTTGGTGCAAAATAAATTTGACTAAAATTAATTCCTTTATTCGTGCTTTTATATAAAACACTTCCGTTTACAACATACATTATATTGTCATTGTTTGGGTCAATCGCTATCAATTCTAGATTGCTCCCGCTTAACCCCGAAACACTCTGAAGCACCCATGCCGAACCATTAAGTCGATATAATTGACTAAAGCCTGCAAAAATTTCACCTGCTGAATTTGCTTTTAACGGAGTAACCCAGTTTCCAGATTCCCCTGATGGGCCAGCAATTGTAGACGTTAAAGAATTCCCAGCATTATTACTTATGAATAAAGATTGTCCGTAATATAAAAACCCATAATACAAATTACTATTGGTTGGGTCGATTGCGTTGTCCATTCCATCACCACCATGATATCCTCTCCATAAACTATTGTTATATCCATAGCCGCCATTGTCTTGAAAACCTCCAACGATTTTTGAAGCTGTTTGTTTTGAAACATCTATTTTGTATATCTGACCAATCTGGGCTGCACCTGTTTTTTCTGTAAATGTTCCTCCATTATCCTGAGAAACGTAGATGCCACCATCACTTCCACAATAAAGTTTGTCTCCAAAAAAGCCTAAATAATGAATGTCTGCGTGTGTAAATCTTGAATTATAAGCGTTCCAATCATTTAATCTTGTTACAGTTGCTCCTCCATTAGTTGACTTCCAGACATTTAAACAACCTGTGTAAATTTCTTCTGCATTTGTTGATGAAGCTGCTAAACCTAGATCATAATAGGCTTGTGTGTTTTCAAAAATATCGGTTGTTCCAGATGTTTTTACAAAACTAGTTCCGCCATTTATTGATTTGTAAATCCCTTGAAATGCATTTGAAGAAGTTGCGCTCAAAATATATACATAATCTACATTGGCTGGCGTAACATCCATAATTAATCTTCCGGAACTTGTTGGCAAACCTGAAGTTATATTTGTAAAAGTTGTCCCTTCATCTAAAGAACGATACAGTTTATTTGTAGAAACGGCATAAACCGTAGATGGATTGTTTGGTTTTAATCGAATAGATCCTTGAGAAAAATCACCACTTCTTACAACAGCCCATGTAACACCGGCATTTATAGTTTTATAAATTCCACTATTTGTAGCACACCATAATATTTGATTATTGGTAGGATGAATCACTATATCTCCTGCTCGAGAGGAAGCGTTGTTAAAAGTTAATCCAGTAGTATTCCATGTTAATCCCCCGTCTATAGACTTCATCACACCAATAGAATACGTATCGCCAGCATCTTTATCTCCCGTCGCTATATAAATTACATTAGGGTTTGAATAATCAACTGCAATTCCTGAAACTCCTATTTGCGGTAAATTATCAGACATTGGTTGCCAGTTTATTCCAGCGTCAATTGATTTCCAAATTCCTCCTGCAGGAGTTCCCATGTATAACGTATTCGGATTTGATGGGTCAACGCATACCGTATTAACTCTTCCTCTTGCTCTAGTAGATTGAGGTGTTGCGTTTCCAAAAGGTCCAATTGGCTCCCAATTACTCGTAGGAACTATATTTGGACTTGTTAACCTATTCGCTCTTGTAGTGGTTTTTTCATTAAAAGCAGTCCACATTTCTTGAGGTGTAATCAAAAACCCTTCGGCATTAGTCATATTTCTCCAATGATATTCCCATCGCATAAAAGGTTTGTATCCGCTACCTTTTTTGTTTTTGTCTTTCGTTAACCAATATTGATTAAATACAGAAACAAGATGATTAATGTCTGCTTTTCCTGATTTGGCTAAGGTGTCATTTATTAGCCAAGGTGCATTGGAATTGAACTGAGAATAACCATAATAAAAATTGAAAATTATTATAAAAACGAGATATTTTTTCATTTTAGCATTTTTTTTCAAATATAATTAAATAATTATATTCAATATTGAATTTAACACTGTTATACCGAACTAAAGTGTTGAGATATGATTTCAAAAAACATTCTATTAAATTAAATGCTAATGTATCGTGAATTACTATTTTTGTTTCAAATTTGAATTATGCTAGATTTCTTAAAAAAATTTAAAATCTTTTTTATAATAATGGCTGTGTTTACTGTCATTTGTGTTACGTTGTTTTATGTTGCTTTAAAACCAAAAAAGACTTTGCCAATTTTCAATCCCGCAGACGTAAACCCTGAATTGGTTGATAGTACAGTTCAATATATTCAAAAATACCATACAATTGCTGATTTCTCTTTTACCAATCAAAACGGAAAAACTATCACTCAAAAAGACTATGAAGGTAAAATTTATGTGGCAGATTTTTTCTTTACAACTTGCGGTTCTATTTGTCCAATCATGACAACAAACATGGTCGATGTGCAAAAGGCTTTTTTAAATAATCCTAAAGTTATGTTGCTTTCTCATACGGTTTTTCCAGAAACTGATTCTGTGCCTATTTTAAAAAAATACGCAATAAAAAAAGGAGTCATTGACCCTAAATGGAACCTAGTCACTGGCGATAAAAAAGTTATTTACACCATGGCTCGCAAATCTTATTTAGCAGTAAAATTAGGCAAGCCTACCGAATTGTATGACATGGTACATACCGAAAATTTTGTGTTAGTAGACATGAAGAGACGCGTTAGAGGTTTTTATGATGGAACAAAAAAAGAAGAAATTCAACGATTAATTGAAGACATCAATTGGTTACTAAACGAAGAATAAAATTTCCTTAAAACTGATAATTATCACTCCTTTTTCTTTTTTTATCTGTACTTTTACAATCTTAATTCAATCTAAATAAGATTTGCGAACCACCATTTCCAATTTAAAAAAAGGCGAAAAAGCGCTTATAAAAGAGTTTGATGTTGAAGCGATTCCATTAAAACTGTTAGAAATGGGTTGTTTACCTGGCAATGTTGTTGAATTGCTTCAAATTGCTCCTTTTGGAGATCCTTTGTATTTAAATATCAACGGTTGTCATTTAGCAATTCGCCTAGAAACTGCTAGTGAAATTGAAGTGACGCTCTTAAATAAAGATTCTTAATGAAGAGCAAAAAGAACATCAATGTCGCTTTGATTGGCAATCCAAATACAGGTAAAACCTCCGTTTTTAATCAATTAACAGGTTTGAATCAGCAAGTGGGAAATTACCCTGGTATCACTGTAGAAAAAAAAATTGGATTTTGTAAATTACCCTATAACATCAAAGCTAATATTCTTGATTTACCCGGAACTTATAGCTTGAATGCGAGTTCTATTGATGAAAATGTTGTCATTGAATTGTTGCTCAATAAGAACGACAAATTGTTTCCAGATGTAGCACTTCTGATTACTGATGTTGAAAATCTGAAACGAAATTTATTGCTCTTTACACAAATTAAAGACTTAGAAATTCCGACCATTTTAGTTATCAATATGGCAGATAGAATGAAATATAAAGGCATTTCGCTCGATATTCCATTATTGGAAGAGAAATTAAAAACCAAAGTAGCCTTAGTTAGTTCCCGCAAAGGACTTGGGATTGAAGAACTGAAAAATCTAATCGTCAATTACAAATCTATTTCAACAGAACCTTGCTTAAATGCATCTTCTATTGATCCAATTTATTTTGAAAATCTTCGTAAAACTTTTCCCAATCAATTGTTATACAAGCTATGGTTGGTAATCACTCAAGATGTTAACTTTTTGAATTTAGAACGAAATGAAATTCGAGGATCTTTTACTAAATCGCATTCTGATCTGAAAAGATTACAACAAAAGGAAACCATCAAGCGTTATCAATTTATCAACGATGTTTTAAAAGACGGTCAACAAATTGATACTGCCAATGCAACAGATTTTCGAAGCAAGCTAGATCGAGTTTTGACCCATAAATTTTGGGGTTACGTGATTTTCTTTTTTATCCTAGCCGTTATTTTTCAATCTATTTTTGATTGGTCTAAAATCCCGATGGATGCTATAGATAGTGCTTTTGCTAACTTAAGTGCGTTGGCAAACGAGAAATTACCCTCAGGTGTTTTGACGAATCTAATTACACAAGGAATTATTCCAGGTGTTGGTGGAATTTTGATTTTCATCCCACAAATTGCCTTTCTATTTATGTTTATTTCAATTCTTGAAGAAAGCGGATACATGAGTCGAGTGGTATTCTTAATGGATAAAATTATGCGACGATTCGGGTTGTCTGGGAAAAGTGTAGTCCCACTTATTTCAGGGACTGCTTGTGCTATTCCAGCAATTATGGCGACTCGAAATATTGAAAATTGGAAAGAACGATTGATTACCATTTTGGTAACTCCTTTTACAACATGCTCTGCAAGGTTGCCCGTATATGCAATTATTATTGCTTTGGTAATTCCCGATCAATATGTGTTGGGAATTGTCAATTTGCAAGGATTGACTTTAATGCTACTTTATCTTATAGGTTTCGGTTCTGCTATTTTTTCAGCCTATTTATTAAATAAAGTATTGAAAATAAAGGGAAAAACCTATTTTGTGATTGAAATGCCGAATTATAAATTACCACTTTTCAAAAATGTTTTTATTAATGTAATTGAGAAAACCAAAGCTTTTGTATTTGGCGCGGGCAAGATTATCTTAGCAATTTCAATTGTGTTGTGGTTTTTAGCTTCTAACGGACCTGGTGTTAATTTTAAAAATGCAGAAACTCAAATCAAAAAACAAAATAGTTCCAAACCATTATCAGCTCTTGAATTACAAAATGCTGTTGCTTCTCAAAAATTAGAAAACTCCTATATTGGATTGATGGGAAAATCTATAGAACCTGCAATTTCTCCTCTAGGTTACGATTGGAAAATTGGCATCGCAGTAATTAGTTCGTTTGCCGCTCGTGAAGTTTTTGTGGGAACTTTAGCTACTATTTATAGTGTTGGTGACACCGATAATGAAAATACAATTAAAAATAAAATGCAAGAAGAAGTGCATCCAGTTAATGGAAAAAAAGTGTTCAACTTTGCCTCTGGTGTCTCTCTACTTCTTTTCTATGCTTTTGCCATGCAATGTGCTAGTACACTAGCTATTACCAAAAAAGAAACCAACTCATGGAAATGGCCTTTAGCACAACTTATATTTATGAGTGGTTTAGCGTATATTGTTGCTTTGTTGGCTTACCAAGTATTACAATAGTTACCTAAATTCTCTCCATTTACTTCAACAAAAGTTAAATACTAATATTTATTATTTTTAATTTGTCTAAATAAGAATTGAGGTTTATATTTGCCGAAAAAATATTCCCCTTACTATAATGAAACTAATTCTTTCTGTCGTTCTTTTTTCAATTTCTACCTTAATAATTGCTCAAAAAGACATTAGCAATCTTGCATTAAATGACACTGTCAAAAAACTTTCGACTGTAACGATAATAGTCAAACAACAAACTCCCGAACGATTACACGAAGTTGAAGATAACATGCTCTTTTCTGGGAAAAAGAATGAAGTGATTCGTATGGCAAACATCAACGCAAATTTTACTACCAATAATGCACGAGAAGTTTTTTCAAAAATACCGGGTGTTTCTGTTTGGGAAAATGAAGGTTCTGGAATACAAATTAATGTGGGAGTTCGAGGATTAAGTCCAAACCGTAGTTGGGAACTTAACACAAGACAAAATGGTTATGATATTTCATCGGATGTTTTTGGATATCCTGAAGCATATTACAATCCGCCTCTAGAAGCGGTAGAAGCTATTCAATTGGTTAGAGGTGGAGCTTCGCTACAATTCGGTTCTCAATTTGGAGGTATGCTCAATTATGTCCTTAAAAGAGAAACTAAAAAACCCTTCACTTTTGAAACGCAAAATACGATAGGAAGTTACGGATTGATGAGTTCATATAATGCAATTGGTGGAACTAAAAATAAGTTTTCTTATTATGTCTATAATCATTTCCGAACTGGAAAAGGTTGGCGAGAAAACAGCCAATATGAAGTAAGAAATTCGCATGCTTATGTCTCGTATCAATTGAATTCAAACACCAAAATATCTTTAGAATATACTAACATGGATTATGAAATGCAACAAGCAGGTGGCTTAACCGATGCTCAGTTTGCAGATAATCCGAGACAATCCCTTCGAAAACGGAATTGGTTTGGAACACCGTGGAATGTTGCAGCTTTAATTTTTGATACTAAACTAAGTGCAAATTTAACCTTAAACACCAAACTATTTGGGCTTGTCGGAGAGCGCAACAGTGTTGGATTTATAGCTACACCAGATAAACCCGATGCGATTAGCTCGACCACAAATGACTACGACAATCGTCAAGTAGATCGCGATTTTTATAAAAATTTAGGAATTGAAACTCGAAGTATTTACAACTACAAACTTGGAAAACAAAACCAGAACTTAGCCTTTGGAGCAAGACTTTATAGAGCCAATACGACAAGAAAAAAACAAGACAAAGGCACAACAGCAGCCGATTTTGATTTAGAAATTGACGGCAGATTCTCACGTGATTTGGATTTTCAAACCAATAACATCGCTTTCTTCGCAGAAAATCAATTTAAAATCACTAATAATTTGAGTGTGACTCCCGGAATTCGCTACGAAAACATCAACTCTTCTATCGAAGGAAGACTTAATATAACGAATGGGAGCGACGAAAATGTTACGCCAGAAAGTTTGACTAGAAATAAAATCCTGATGGGAATCGGCGTTGAATATAAACTCAACAAAACGAATTTTTACACGAATTTCTCTCAGGCATTTCGCCCAGTTTTGTTCTCTGACATCACGCCTCCTTCAACAAAAGATGTCATTGATAAAGACTTAAAGGATGCTGACGGTTATAACTTTGACTTTGGATACCGCGGAAATTTGCTGGGATGGATCAATTTCGATGTAGGATATTTCTACTTAAACTACAATAACCGAATTGGCTCGATACTAAAATTTACCAATGATGATCCAACAACTCAAAATACTTTCTTATTTCGAACAAATTTAGGAACCACAATTCATAAAGGAATAGAAAGTTTTGTTGACCTGAATGTTTCAAAAGCACTGAAAATAAACCAACAAATTGGAGATTTACAATTCTTTACAACTTTGTCTTTTATAGATGCTGAATATACTGATTTTAAAATCATAAAAAAATCTGTAACAGCTACAGAAATTGTTCTAACAGAAAGCAACTTGAAAGGGAATCGTGTTGAAAATGCGCCACGTTATATTCATAATTTTGGCATAACTTGGAGTTATAAAAACTTTTCATCAACACTACAAAACAGAAGAACTGGATTTGTCTATTCTGATGCGGATAATACTGAATTACCAAATCCAAATGGAGTTACAGGAAAACTAGACGGTTATTCGGTATATGATCTTTCTATGGAATATTGTTTTTTAGAAAAATTTAATCTTCGTGGAGGAGTTAATAATTTAGACAATACGATTTATGCAACACGAAGAGCTGGCGGTTATCCTGGTCCAGGAATATTGCCTAATGAATCTCGAACTTTCTTCTTAAGTATTGGTGCAAAATTCTAATGAAATGCAACTTAATGAATACCTTTGGCTTATGAATTTTCAAGAAATTGCTGTCTATATTATTCTAGGTTTTGCCATCGGTTTTTTAGTCCGAAAGTTTTTTTGGAAAAAGAAATCGAAGAAAAACTGTGGCAATGACGATTGCGGATGTTAGAGAATTATTTATTAATTTCTACTTTAATCGTATAAGTTTTAGGGTCTATTTTGGTGCTGTCTTTAGGATAAGGAACCAATTGAATCGATTTTATTTTGGTGATTGGTATTGCTAAAATTTTCGATAACCATGCTTTGTTTTCTTCTATCTTTTTGGGAGAGAACGTAAGTATTTCTTCATCAATCCATTTTTTGTTTTGAAAAATCGAAACTAACACTTGTGCTTCACCAGCCCAAAAACAATCAACACCTACCGGGCATCGAGCGTCTGAAATTACTTGCTTTACTACTAATTGGGTTCCTTTCTGTTTTACAATTTTAGTTTGTGTGATAGAAAAATCGGTTAGCTTTTTTGCTTTCTTGTGTTTTTGTGCCATTCCAGTTAAACTCAGCAAACAGAATACAAAGACATATAGTGCGTTTTTCATTTGGATTGTTTAAATATAATTAAATCAATTTTACAAAAAGATTACTGGCAATTTTGTTCGAAATTACCATTTCTTTTGAATCGATTATAATTTTTAAAGATAAATCAAAATCTTCTTTCGAAAGCAATTTTATTGAGGAACCTAATGCAATTTTATTGGTGTCTAAATATTTTAAGAAAGCGGCAGAAGAATCTTTGACGCCAACACAAATTCCTTTTTGGCCTATTTCAATTTCAGATAGCAACACTTTTTCAATCGTAATGATATTGCCCTCGCTATCTGGAATTGGATCTCCATGTGGATCTTTTGTAGGATTTCCTAAATAATTTGCTAATTTATTGATGAGTTCTTCGGATTTGATATGTTCTAATTGTTCTGCAATATCATGCACTTCATCCCATGGGAAGTGCAATTTTTCGACTAAAAAAACTTCCCACAATCGATGCTTGCGCACAATCATTTTAGCGGCAATTTGCCCTTTATTTGTTAGTGAAACACCTTGATATTTCTTATAATGAATCCAATCTTTGTCGGCTAATTTTTTCAACATATCCGTTACCGAAGATGCCTTTGTTTCCATTTTTTCGGCAATGGCATTCGTACTCACTTCTGTTTCGGAAACTGTTGTGAGATGATAAATTGTTTTTAAATAATTTTCTTCTGATAAAGTCATGTTAATTAAGGATTTGGGGTCTTGATTGGGTGTGATTCTAGCCCCGATAGCAGCCGATATCCTTTTTTGAGTGAGGTACGAAGACAAAAAAGATAAAGGCGAATTGCTGTGCCAGTTCGGCTTTCAGCCTCGGGTGCGGGAATTAGCTCCTAATTTTTGATAATAAATAATGGAATTATAATTTCATGGCGCACTTGATCTACAGTGGTTCCGAACAACAAATCTTTGAAGGTATGATGCCCGTGAGTTCCCATAATTAGAATGTCAAAATCGCCATCATTAATGGTTTTCGAAATGATTTTACCTGGTTTACCGAAACCTAATTTGGTCGTTACTTGATAGCCTTTGTCGGTCAACATTTTATAATACTCGAAGAGTAATTTTTCGTCGATGGTAGTTTCGTGATCGATGATTGTACTCCCGTACATCATGGCTCCGACAGTTTCTACGACGTGTATTAAGGTGTAATTAGCGTCTTTTCCTCCTATATCAATTGCATGTTGTAGTGCTTTTTCATCTGCTGAAGAAAAATCGACGGTAACCGCAATATTTTTTTTAGTAGTACTTGATATTGGGGAGAATTTTAAGGTAACATGGTGTGGAGAATGATTTTCAATTTGTGGTTTGGCTTTCGTTAGCAAGGGTTGGAAAACGATATAAAGTAACAATACTAAAAACCCAATAGCTATTGGAACTACAGTGAAGCACAATACCGCTGGGTTTTCAGAAGTATCCAACCAACCGGTGATTTCATCGTAAACGAGTTTAACATTTAAAGAAACAATGATGCCTGCAATAAGCCAAGCAGCAATTTGAGTTGGTCTGCTAATATGAAACCCATTCATCTTGGATTTATCACTTACGAAGTGAATCAACGGAATGATAGCGAAACCGAGTTGCAAACTCAAAATCACTTGACTTAAAATCAGCATTTTTCCGGTGACACTTTCTCCATAAACCGAAATGATAATTACTGCTGGAACGATAGCAATAAGTCTGGTGATAATTCGTCTTACCCACGGTTGAATTCTTAGATTAAGATAGCCTTCCATCACGATTTGACCTGCTAAAGTTCCCGTAATTGTCGAGCTTTGTCCTGCGGCAATTAAGGCAACTGCAAACAAGATTGGCGCCCATTTGTTACCAAGAACAGGTTCTAAAAAACGATAGGCATCTTGAATTTCGGCTACTTCAAACATACCGTTTCTATAGAAAGTTGCTGCCGCTAGAATTAAAATGGCGGCATTGACAAAGAAAGCTAAATTCAATGCAATGGCACTGTCAATAAAATTATACTTTAAGGCTTGTTTGATTCCAGTCTTACTTCTGTCGAATTTTCGAGTTTGAACCAAAGAGGAATGCAGGTATAAATTATGAGGCATTACTGTTGCTCCGATGATTCCGATGGCGATATACAAAGCTGCTTCGTTTGGAAGAGATGGAATCAATCCATAAATTATTTTTGGCAATTCAGGTTTTGCAAATATCATTTCGAAAATAAAGGAAAATCCAATAATCATTACTAAGGCAATGATAAATGCTTCCATTTTTCGCATTCCTTTATTAATAAGAAACAACAATAAAAAAGTGTCTAATACAGTGATCATTACACCTTGTATCAGTGGAATATCAAATAATAAATTGATTCCAATAGCCATTCCTAATACTTCGGCTAAATCGCAGGCTGCAATGGCGATTTCGGCTAAAAAATAAAGTATGTAATTAATAAATGTCGAATACGTTTCCCGGGAAGCTTGTGCCAAATCGCGTTGCGTAACTATTCCCAATCGTGCGCTTAGACTTTGTAACAGCAACGCCATGATATTACTCATCAACAAAACCCATAGCAACGCATAACCAAATTGACTTCCTCCCGCGATATCAGTAGCCCAATTGCCCGGATCCATATAACCAACACTCACGAGATAGGCTGGGCCAAAAAAGGCGAGAATTTTTCTGAAAACAGTGGTTTTATTTTGAGTAGGTACCGATTGATTTACTTCTTCTAAAGACTTGCTCATCGTGTTTGTTTTAAGCAAATATAAAAATAAATTTGATTTAGGTAAATATTTTTTTAGGTTTGTCTAAAAATTATTAAGACTATGAATTTTATTAAACTTTCATTGTTTTTCCTTTATACTCAAGTAGTGATTGCTCAGAAAGCGGAACCCATTCAAGCGGATCGCCCAGATCAAACAGAAACACCTACTTTGGTTCCGAAAAGAATGTTTCAATTGGAAGCGGGATTTAGTTATCAAAGAAATAAAACCAATAGCACCTCATTGGCTTTACCTTCTGCTTTGTGGAAATATGGTGTGAATGAAAATTTTGAATTGCGACTGATTACAGAATTTGTGGTTGATAAAGAGTTTGAAACAAAAACTTCCGGTATCAATCCAATATTAATTGGATGCAAAATAAAAATTTCAGAAGAAAAAGGAATTTTTCCTAAGACATCATTTATTGGTCACATGTCCATTCCAAATGCCGCTTCAACTTCTTATAAAACAAATTTTTTTGCACCTGAATTTCGTTTTGTCATGCAACATACTTTATCGGAACGACTTTCTTTGAGCTATAATTTAGGAAGTGAATGGGATGGAGTAACTCCAGAAGCCACATTCATTTATACCTTAACAACTGGTTATGCTGTTACGGAAAAAATCGGTTCGTATTTAGAATTATTTGGATTTGCGCCCCAAAAACAAATTGCCAACCATACTGTAGATGGTGGAATTACCTATTTGATTACAAATGATTTTATGTTAGATTTGTCTTCAGGTGTCGGTCTAACCGAATTGGCTCCTGATTATTATTGCGCTTTCGGGTTTTCATTTAGAATGTAACATGCAACACTATCACTATATTTTCACAGGAACCGGATTGTCAACTTTAATGACGGTTCGTGAAATGATACGTTCAGGAAATTTTAAAAACCAATCCATTTTACTTATTGATCATGAGGCTAAAAAAACCAATGACAGAACTTGGTGTTTTTGGGAAATAGAGAATTCCTTTCCAAATTTAATTCATAAAAAATGGGAGAAAGCATACTTTAAAAACGATTCCTTTGATAAGGAAATGGATTTGAATCCTTATCATTATGTTATGTTAAAAGGATTGGATTTTTATAATTCCGTTTTTGAGGAAATTTCAAAAGAATCCAACATTACTTTCTTGCAAGAAAAAGTGATTGATTTTGAAGAACTCGGTTCTCATTGTTTGGTAAAAACAGCATCGCAAAACTTCACTTGCAATCGAATTATCAATTCTATTTTTAATGCCGATTTTGTTACACAACAATCGAAATATCCTATACTTCAACAACATTTTGTGGGTTGGTTTATCAAAAGTAACCAAGCGGTATTCAATCCGAGTTGTGCTACTTTTATGGATTTTTCAATCCAACAAAAAGGAAACACTCGCTTTATGTATGTATTGCCTTTTTCTAAAAACGAAGCTTTGATTGAATACACCTTATTTTCGAAAGACGTATTGCCAAAATCAGACTATGAGAAAGCCATTCAAGAATATATCCAAAATCTTGGAATAACAGAATACGAGATCATCGAAAAAGAACAAGGTTCTATTCCCATGACCTGTTACCCTTTTTGGAAACACAATACTAAAAACATTATCAACATTGGTTCTGCAGGCGGTTGGACTAAAGCAAGTACAGGTTTTACTTTTAAAAACACAACGAAAAAATCGAAAATATTGTGTTCTTTTTTGGAAACTGAAAAAGACTTTAGATTGTTTCATAAAAAAGATAAGTTTTGGTTTTACGATCTGTTACTATTAGACATTTTATACAAACACAACGAGTTGGGCAGTGTTATTTTTTCTGCTTTATTTCAAAAAGGAAATTCAACTTTGATTTTTAAATTTCTCGATGAAGACACTTCAATATGGGAAGATTTACAAGTTATTTGGAAATGTCCAAAAGCTCTTTTTGTCAAAGCTTTAGTTGGTAGAATTTTCCGTTTTTAATCTCCCTATTCAATCATAACAAATCTTTATGATTTCTTTAATTCGATACTTTAGAAATCTCTTTATCTTTGCTTTTGAAATTTAATATCAAAATTATGTATCCAGAAGAAATGGTAAAACCAATGAAAGCAGAACTCTCAGAAGTTGGTTTTCAAGAATTATATAGTGCTGAAGCCGTTGAAAACGCTTTAAAATTAGAAGGAACAACTTTAGTAGTCGTAAATTCAGTTTGTGGTTGTGCGGCAAGAAATGCTCGTCCAGGGGCAAAAATGAGTTTAGAGGGTGCTAAAAAACCCGATCATTTAATCACTGTTTTTGCAGGAGTTGATAGAGAAGCGGTAGATGCTGCCAGACAGCATATGTTTCCTTTTCCTCCGTCGTCACCAAGTATGGCATTGTTCAAAAATGGTGAATTGGTGCACATGTTAGAGCGCCATCACATTGAAGGTCGCCCTGCGGAGTTAATCGCGGAGAACTTGAAAGACGCTTATGAAGAGTTTTGTTAAGAATTCAATCTTAAATTTATAAAAGCCAGACGTTATTGTTTGGCTTTTTTATTAGGAGCTAATCCCGCTATCCACTAAATATTTTGTTCTGAACGCCAGAACAAAAGGATATCGTTCCTATCGGGGCTAGGGCCATCCACATATTATGCCGTTCCACGAAGACTTGGCGCCTTTGCGTCTTTGCGAGAAAATTGTAAAGCGCTCGCAAAGACGCAAAGACGCAACGAAACTAGGACCTATTTATATTAGTATTCTTCCAAAAAAATCCTTGCGCTCTTTGCGGTAAAACTTTATCTTTGTCCCGAATTCTTCCATTTAGAGTTCAACAACTATTTCTCACTTAAACGTTTATAGCATGCAACTGTATAACACCTTAAGCGCAGAAGAAAGAGCCCAGCTGATTGATGAAGCTGGCCAACAAAGACTTACTTTGTCTTTCTATGCGTACGCCAAAATTGAAGATCCTAAAAAATTTCGCGACGATTTATTTATCGAATGGAACAAACTAGATGCCCTTGGCAGAACCTATGTTGCCAAAGAAGGAATTAATGCGCAAATGTCGATTCCTGCAGAAAATATCGAAGCTTTTCGTCAAACATTAGAAGTCTATGACTTTATGAAAAACATTCGTTTGAATGTTGCAGTGGAACAAGACGATCACTCGTTTTTGAAATTAACCGTAAAAGTTCGGAACAAAATTGTAGCCGACGGTTTGAATGATGAAACCTTTGATGTAACCGACATTGGGGTTCATTTAAAAGCAAAAGAGTTCAATCAAATCATCGAAGATCCCAATACAATTGTGGTCGATTTTAGAAATCACTATGAAAGTGAAATTGGTCATTTTAAAGGAGCCATTACACCAGATGTGGAAACATTTCGGGAAAGTTTACCGATTATCAACAATCAATTAAAAGATTTTAAAGAAGATAAAAACCTTGTCATGTATTGCACGGGTGGCATTCGTTGCGAAAAAGCGTCTGCTTATTTTAAACATCAAGGATTTAAAAACGTGTTTCAATTGGAAGGTGGAATTATCAATTATGCGAAACAAATCAAGGAAGAAAATTTAGAAAGTAAATTCATTGGAAAGAACTTCGTATTCGATCATCGTTTGGGTGAACGAATTACTGATGATATCGTTTCGCAATGCCATCAATGTGGAAAACCCTGTGACAATCATACAAATTGCGAAAATGAAGGATGTCATTTGTTGTTTATTCAATGTGATACCTGTAAAAATATAATGGAGAATTGCTGTTCTACAGAATGTCAGGAAATCATTCATTTACCATTAGATCTGCAAGTAAAAATTAGACGTGGTATTATCAATGGCAATAAAATTTTCAGAAAAGGGAAGTCCGATAAATTATTGTTCAAACATTCTGGAGAACTGTCAGATGTTGCTCTTGCTGTAGCTCAAAAACCAACAGCTATTCGTCAAAAAATTAAAATTAAAAAGGTCTTACTCGGCAAAGCGGAACATTATTATACCAAAGCGAATGTGGCTTTGTTTTTAATTGAAAACAACGAATTGAAAAATGGCGATAAGATACTAATTTCTGGCCCAAGTACTGGCGAAGAAGAATTGATTCTTGAGAAATTATTCGTCAATGGAAAAGA
>CANHMG010000016.1 GCA_947461795.1 Flavobacteriaceae bacterium
ACATGGATAGGTTCTAATGTTACCATTATGGAAGGTGCACGAATTGGTAAAAATTGCAATATATTTCCCGGAGCTGTTATTTCAGCAATACCTCAAGATTTAAAATTTGGAGGAGAAGATTCATTAACAATCATTGGAGATAATTGTACTATTCGAGAATGCGTAACCATCAATCGTGGTACGATTGCTTCTGGCCAAACGACTCTTGGTAACAATTGTTTGATCATGGCAACGGCGCATATTGCACATGACTGTCATATTGGTGATAATGCCATTATTGTAAATGGAGTTGCTCTGGCAGGTCATGTAATTATTGGTAATCATGCTATCATTGGTGGATTGGCAGCTATTCATCAATTTATTCACATTGGTGATCATGCTATGGTTTCTGGAGGATCGCTTGTTCGAAAAGATGTGCCGCCTTATACTAAAGCTGCTAAAGAACCATTGTCATATGTCGGAATCAACTCCGTTGGTTTACGTAGAAGAGGTTTTAACACCGATAAAATCAAAGAAATTCAAGATATTTATCGAATATTGTATCAAAAAAATTACAATACTTCACAAGCGGTAAGTATCATTGAAGCGGAGATGGAAGCAACACCAGAACGTGATGAGATTTTAGATTTTATTCGAAATTCATCAAGAGGAATCATGAAAGGATATTCAGGGAATTATTAAACATAAATAGACGATTAAACAAATCATACAATTAAACGAATAAACAATAAAAAATGGCATCAACTTCAGATATTAAAAACGGATTATGCATCAAATACAACAATGATATTTATAAAATCATTGAATTTCTTCATGTGAAACCTGGTAAAGGTCCAGCTTTCGTAAGAACTAAATTAAAAAGTTTAACCAACGGAAAAGTATTGGATAATACCTTTTCAGCAGGTCATAAAATTGAAGAAGTTCGTGTTGAAAATCATAAATTTCAATATTTATATCCAGAAGGAGAATTGTTCCATTTTATGAATGTAGAATCGTTCGAACAAATTTCATTAAATAAAGCAATCCTAGATTCTCCCGATTTATTGAAAGAAGGTGAAAGTGTTATGGTAAGTATCAATACCGAAACTGATTTGCCATTATCTGTTGATATGCCCGCTTCTGTAATTTTAGAAGTTACGTATGCAGAACCTGGTGTAAAAGGAAATACTGCCACCAATGCTACTAAATCTGCAACTGTTGAAACAGGAGCAATCATTAATGTGCCTTTGTTTATCAACGAGGGTGACAAAATTAAAATTGATACTACTTCTGGAAATTATATGGAAAGAGTAAAATAATTTATAGATGAAATTTCCAAAAGTTCATTCATTGCAACAAATTGCCGTTTTACTTCATTGTGAATTTATTGGCGATGCAAATTTTCCAGTTTCTGGAATGAATGAAATTCATGTTGTTGAGCCAGGAGATATCGTATTTGTTGATCATCCAAAGTATTACGACAAAGCATTACAATCTGCTGCAACAATAGTTTTAATCAATAAAGAAGTTGATTGTCCTGAAGGAAAAGCATTATTAATTTCTGACGATCCTTTTAGAGATTTTAATACACTAACCAAACATTTCAGACCTTTTCAACATTCAAATGTGTCTATTTCTACTTCAGCTATAATAGGAGAGGGCACATTGATTCAGCCGAATACTTTTATTGGTAATCAGGTAACTATTGGGAAAAATTGTTTAATTCATTCCAATGTTGCGATATACGATAATACGGTTATTGGTGATAATGTAATTATTCATGCCGGCAGTGTATTAGGGGGAGATGCTTTCTATTATAAAAAACGTCCTGATGGATTTGATCAATTAATTTCTGGTGGAAGAGTTGTTATTCATGACAATGTTGGAATTGGTGCGTTATGTACCATAGATAAAGGTGTTACAGGCGATACAACGATTGGTGAAGGAACTAAATTAGACAATCAAGTACATGTTGGCCACGATACTGTAATTGGAAAAAAATGTTTGATTGCTTCACAAACTGGCATTGCAGGTTGTGTTATCATTGAAGATGAAGTTACCTTATGGGGTCAAGTCGGAACTACTAGTGGTATTACTATTGGTACTAAAGCAGTAATTATGGGACAAACTGGTGTAACCAAATCTGTCGAAGGTGGAAAGTCCTATTTTGGAACGCCAATCGAAGAATCTCGTGAAAAATTGAAACAACTTGCGAATGTGAAAAGAATACCAGAAATTTTAAATAAATTGAAATAAAATGTCACCAAAGAAATTAGTTCAAGATTTTTATAAATCGGATGCACTTATTAATAGTGAAATCATGAACACTTTTTTACACCCTGATGTCCTTTTAGATTGGAATAGCAGCACAGGTTTCAAACATATGAAACGTCAAGATATTTTAGATTTAGCGAAAGAATTGGGGAAAGCCTATGTTCGTTCCAAAGCAAGAATCAGTCATCTTTTGAAAGAGGGTGATCAAATCGCAGTACGTTATTCTCATTATATTAAAACTATTGAAAACCCTCGTGAAGAAATGCTTTTAGCCCATTTTATGGTAATTTGGGAAGTGAAAGACAATCAATTATATCGTGGATTTCAATTGAGTCAATTGCCATAAATAATTTCTAAAAAATAAACTTTAAAAGTAAAGGTGAATCCCTTACTTTTGCATTGCAAATTAAAAATTACAAAATCAAAATACTATGAGTGTTTTAGTCAACAAAGATTCCAAAATAATTGTTCAAGGTTTTACCGGAAGTGAAGGAACTTTCCACGCTTCTCAAATGATTGAATACGGTACGAATGTCGTAGGTGGTGTTACCCCGGGAAAAGGTGGAACAATTCATTTAGATCGTCCAGTTTTCAATACGGTGAAAGATGCGGTTGAACAAGCTGGAGCGGATACTACCATTATATTTGTTCCGCCAGCTTTTGCTGCAGACGCTATTATGGAAGCTGCAGATGCTGGAATCAAAGTAATTATAACCATTACTGAAGGGATTCCTGTAGCAGATATGATTAAAGCGAACGAATATATAAAAGTTAGAAACTGTACTTTAATCGGACCAAATTGCCCTGGTGTAATTACACCAGGTGAAGCTAAAGTTGGGATCATGCCTGGTTTTGTTTTCAAAAAAGGAAACGTAGGGATTGTTTCTAAATCAGGAACATTAACTTACGAAGCAGCAGATCAAGTGGTAAAACAAGGTATGGGAATTACAACCGCAATCGGAATTGGTGGTGATCCAATTATTGGAACGACTACAAAAGCGGCTGTTGAATTATTAATGAACGACCCAGAAACCAAATGTATCGTCATGATTGGTGAAATCGGCGGACAATTAGAAGCCGATGCCGCCAAATGGATTAAAGCAGACGGAAATAGAAAACCTGTAGTTGGTTTTATTGCTGGTGAAACAGCTCCAAAAGGAAGAACCATGGGACATGCAGGTGCTATTGTTGGTGGTTCTGATGATACTGCGGAAGCAAAGAAAAGAATCATGAGAGAATGTGGAATTCACGTTGTAGATTCTCCTGCTGAAATAGGAAAGAAAGTAAAAGAGATCATGGGATAGTTTCCCCAATAAATGCAGAAGATACCTCACGACTTCGTGGGGTATTTTTTTTAAATTAAATAAACAATATGTATAAAGAATTAACAAAGTTCAAAACCAACAATCATTTCAACTTCACCGTTGATGCTAGCCTAGAAGAAGTTTGCAACGCCTCAGAGAATGGGAGCGGAGTCTTTCTAGTGTATGCAGTTGATGGAGAAGAGAAAGAACTCATTATGGTGGGTTCCACAGGAACGATTCAGAATGATGGTTCCCTAAAAAGTAAAAATGGTGGACTGTATGATAAAATTGTCAATGGACATCAATTTGCCAAAACGGGTCGCAAGTACTCTTGGCCAGCACAGATGAAATTGGAAAAAATAGCACGCTTGGAAGTGTATTGGTACGAAACTTTCAATGCGAAGAACAAATTCATTCCGACCTATGTTGAAGGTTTGATATTGCAGAAGTTTTTAGAAGAGACCGGAAAATTGCCACGATGGAATGTGGCGTTCTAAATAAAAAAAACCTGCAAATTCAATTGCAGGTTTTTTTTATTATCAATTATTTCAAGCTTCCCACCATTTCTTCCGGTTTCACCCATGCATCAAAATCTTCCGCAGTGACATAACCTAAACGTACTGCCTCGTCTTTCAGCGTTGTTCCGTTCTTATGCGCCGTTTGTGCAATTTCAGCGGATTTATAATAGCCAATTTTAGTATTTAAAGCTGTTACTAACATTAATGAATTGTCAACCAATTCTTTGATACGTTTGTAGTTCGGTTCGATGCCACTAGCACAATGCTCGTCAAAAGACAAACAAGCATCACCTAACAAACGTGCTGATTGCAAGAAGTTGGCTGCCATCACTGGTTTGAATACATTCAATTCGTAATGACCTTGCATGCCGCCAACAGAAATCGCTACATCATTTCCAATAACTTGAGCGCAAACCATCGTTAAAGCTTCGCATTGCGTTGGATTTACTTTTCCTGGCATGATTGAAGATCCTGGTTCATTTTCGGGAATTAAGATTTCACCAATTCCGGAACGTGGACCAGAAGCCAGCATTCGAACGTCATTTGCTATTTTGTTCAAAGAAACTGCCAATTGTTTCAAAGCGCCATGACTTTCCACAATCGCGTCGTGCGAAGCCAAGGCTTCAAATTTGTTGGGCGCTGTTACAAATTGATGGCCGGTAAACTTGGCAATATATTCCGCTACCTTCACATCGTAACCATCTGGCGTATTCAATCCGGTTCCTACTGCGGTTCCGCCTAATGCGACTTCTGAAAGATGTGACAAAGTGTTTTTTAGTGCTTTTATGCCATAATTCAATTGGGCAACGTAACCAGAGATTTCTTGTCCAAGGGTTAAAGGCGTTGCGTCCATCAAGTGCGTTCGACCAATTTTTACCACGTTATTGAATTCAACAGCTTTTGCCTGTAAAGTATCGCGCAATTTTTCCACACCAGGAATGGTCGTTTCAACAACCGCTTTGTACGCCGCAATATGCATTCCGGTTGGAAACGTGTCATTGGATGATTGCGATTTGTTGACGTCGTCATTGGCTTTTACGATTGCTTCACCTTCACCAATTTTAAAACCTGCCAAAACTTGAGCACGATTGGCAATAACTTCATTGACATTCATATTGCTTTGCGTTCCAGAACCCGTTTGCCAAATTACTAACGGAAATTGATCGTCGAGTTTTCCAGCAAGGATCTCGTCGCAAACGGCTGCAATCGCATCACGCTTTTCAGTTGACAAAGCGCCTAAGTCACAATTGGCATAAGCCGCGGCTTTCTTCAGAAAGGCAAAACCTGCTATGATTTCTTTGGGCATAGACGCCGATGGACCAATTTTGAAGTTGTTTCTAGATCGCTCGGTTTGCGCTCCCCAATATTTATCGGCTGGGACTTTTACTTCTCCCATGGTGTCTTTTTCAATTCTGTATTCCATTGTTGTTGTTTATGTGGTTAATCGTTTATTCGCTTAATCGTTTAATTGTTGTGCTGTTTTTGGGCGTGACCACAAGGGTCGGGCTTTTCGCAGTGCGCGGCACTTTGCTGCAATCCCTCACGCACTTCTCGGTCAACGAGATGCCCTAGCCCAGATTGCTCCGCCAGTTCACTCCGTTCGGGTGAGCCGATATCCTTTTTTGGGTGCGAAGTATGAGAACCTAAAAAAGATAAAGGCGAAAGCTGGTATTGGCTCCTAAAAAGCTGTCCAAATTTACGCATAAATACTATTTTATAAAAATTGATTTGGAATTAATTGGTAAGAAAAAATAATACCCTTACATTTGCTCATAATTCAAAAAAATTCCGGAAAACATGTTTGAATTTTCACAGTATTTAGGCTTTTTACTTTTCTTAACCGTTCTTACTATAGGATTTTGGTTGATGTTTTTCTTAGTAGCTTTTGTTCAGTATTGGATAGGTGGCGCACTTTGGGAAATGTATAAAGAAAGAAAAGCAAAAAAAGCAGCATCTAATTAATTTAGATCAAAAAAAAGGAACTCATTCGAGTTCCTTTTTTTTATCCTTAATAGTCGTCTCCGCTATCTTCTTTCTTCGGTTTTTCACGTTCCGATTTTTGTTTATTGAAACGATAGGTAAACGAAAGCGTGATTTGGCGCTCTCGCCATTGCATTTCACTATAAGAATTCACTTTCTGCAAAACTAAATCATTGATTCTTTTTCTGGAATTAAAGACATCACTTACATTCAAAGCAATGGTGCCTTTATCTTTTAAGATGTCTTTGCTTATCCCTAAATTCATGCTGGCAACCCCAATTGATTTTCCTTGAGCCGTATTCTGAGGAGCGTTGTAAGTTCCATTAGCTTGAAAATCTATTTTATAGGGAAATGAAATTTTAGTAGTTAATCGAGTAAACCAAGTAGAGGAGGTGTTATAGAAATCTAGCGTTTTAACTTCATTGCTGGTGTTAGTATAGGAGTAAGTTCCATCCGTTTTGTTGTTGAAATAATTGAAGTTGCCATTAATTCGCCACCATTTATAAGGCGTATAGTTTATTGTAAATTCAAACCCAAATTTGTCATCCGTTGCAAGATTAAAAGGCGTGTTAAGAATGACAGGAATATTGTTGATTAAATCGCCTCTTTCTTTACGAACAATTTGAAAGGATCCTTTGGTTTGATTGAGATAGAGTGAGGTGCTTAAGGTTACTTGCCTCCATTTTTTTAAGAAACCGAAATCGAAGGCATCACTTAAGGCTGGATTCAAATCGGGGTTTCCAACAAACAAATTGACGTTACTAGAATATGAAGAAAACGGGTTGATAAAGCGATCTCTAGGTCGTGTAATTCGTTTGCTATAATTGAGCGAAACGTTGGTGCTTTCGTTAATTTCGTATGTCAAGAAAGCACTTGGGAAATAGTTAGAATAATTTTTTGTTGTGAAATCTTGTAGGGTTAATTGATTGATTTTGATGATAGAATTTTCGTATCGAAGTCCCGTTAAGAAAGAAAATTTTTTGACTTTTGTGCCAATTTGCATGTAGGCTGCATTGACATTTTCTATATATTCTAAGGTGTTGGTGAAATTGCTATTGTTGGTAAAATTTCCATTACCAAGAAGATCTTCTTCTACTTTAAATTCGGATAATAAGGTGACATAATTGCCTTTAACACCTATTTCAAACTGGCTTTTTTTGCCAAATGGGAGAACATAGTCCGATTGAATCAGATTACGACTTTGTTTTTGTTTGTTATAGGTTCTTTCTGAGGAAATTAAAGTAAATACTGGAACAATACCATTTCCTGTAATAGTTGAATTTTCGATATCTGCATCAACAGAAAATGCACCATCAATGGTAAATTTGTGACCATCTCTTTTAAATTTTTTACTGTAGTTGGTAGTATATTCTACGTTTTGACTATAACGATTCAAGTCATTAAAACGCTGATTTTTTTCAAAATCTGCATTGGGTTTATAGATTGAATACAGAACATTTTCTGGATTACCGCCAACGTTTTTTCTAAAGGCAAGCATGTTGGTCCAGGAAGAAGTTTTGTCTAAATAGATTTCCATTCCAAAATTGCCATTTATGCCTTCTGAAAGCTTATTGTTTTTGCGTCGTTCTTCTATATAGGAAACAAGATTGTGATCAATATCAAAATTTTCTTGATTGATTTTAGTGTTTCCAGGACCATTTCTTTTATAGTAACCCAGCGTTGTAAAGAAATTTGATTTTTCATTTTTGATATTAAAATTTCCCGAAAGTGCTGAATTTTCAGGATCACCAGCAGAAGCAATAAAACTGCCATTGATTCCTTGGTTTTTCCCTTTTTTAAGAATGATGTTTAAGATACCTCCACCGCCCTCAGCATCATAGCGGGCAGAAGGATTCGTAATGACTTCTACTTTATCGATTGCATCGGAAGGAATGGATTTTAAAGCTTCAGCAATATTAGCTGAATTGGAGGGCTTTCCATCAATAAGAATATTTACATTTTCATTACCACGAAGGCTCACTTTTCCTTCAACATCCACAGCTACAGAAGGAATATTGTCTAAGACATCGCTTACAGTTCCGCCTTTTACAATAATATCTTGCCCAACATTATAGACTTTTTTATCCAATTTGATGTCAATGCTAGTTTTGTCCGCTCTAACTTCCACCTGCTTGAGTTGAGTAAAGTCTTCTTCAAGTGAAATTGTTCCTAAATTGGTGTTTTCTTTAAGGATTTTATCGTTGATAAGATAAGGTTTGAAGGAAATAAATTCTGCTTTAACAGTATAGGCACCTGGCGGAATCGTAGCTTCAAATTCTCCTTTTGCATTGGTAATTCCACCTCCAACAATTTTAGGGTTAGCGGTATTGATTAAAGAAATCGTAGCATATTCGAGTGGTTTTCGGCTTTCTTTTTCAACAATTACTCCAATGATTTTTATTTTTTTTGAATCAGGTTTGAATTGTGCAACACTTGAAATTGTGATGAAAATTAAAGTTATAAGGAAGAGAATTTTTCTAAAAACCATAGGTGTAAATTGAAGTGCAAATATAGATTTTGAAAACACAAAATATATTAATCTTGCGTTAAATGAAATTACTAAAAATTAAAGAATTGTTTTTGCTTTTTCAAAAGGACGAGCAATAACTGCTTTATCGCCATGAAAGACAATTGGTCTTTCGATTAAAATTGGATTGGACACCATAGCATGAATTATTTCTTTGTCAGATAATGGTTTGTTTTTAAATTTTTCTATCCAAATGGATTCTTTTTGCCGAACCAATTCGATAGGTTTGATTTGCAATAGGATGATAATTTTATTTAATTCTTCGTAAGTAGGCGGATTCACCAAATAGTTGATTACTGTAACCTTTTGGTCAGACTGATCCAAAAAAGCCAAACATTCTCTAGATTTTCCGCATCTTGGATTGTGAAATATAGTGATCATTTTCTTCGGTTTTATTTGCAAAGGAATTGATTTATTTTATAAAAAATTGACTAAATTGCTAAAACATATGAAAGTTATTTTTTCATTGCTAAACCTCTGATAATGTTTATAGAACAAGGAATTCATTCAGATAATAAATTTTGGAAATACATTGTTGGTTCGATAGTTATTTTTGTTGCTTCAACGATTGGACAGATTCCTCTATTGCTTGCTGTAATAGCCAAATCGTATGCTGATGGAAAAGGAATACCAGAAAATCAAGACGATATCATGAAAGTATTCGAATCGAATGTGACACTTTTATTACTATTAATTTCTTTTGTATTTGCAATAATTGGGGTGTTTTTAGTGAATAAGTATTTACATAAACATTCTTTTTTAACGATAATTACTTCAAGGAATGCAATCGATTGGAGTCGAGTTGTTGTTTCATTTTTATTATGGTCAATGATTACAATAGTTTCTACAGTGCTATTGTATTATACAAATCCTGAGGATTTTGTTATTAATTTTAAAGCAATTCCATTTTTACTTTTAGTTGTCATTGCTACTTTATTAATCCCTATTCAAACTACCTGTGAAGAGTTGGTTTTTAGAGGTTATTTAATGCAAGGATTCGGAAACTTGGCACACAACAAATGGTTTCCATTGCTAATGACTTCTTTGATATTTGGCACGATGCATATTTTTAATCCGGAAGTGAGTAAAATGGGGTATATCATTTTAGTGTATTATATTGGAACGGGTTTCTTTTTGGGTATTATTACTTTAATGGATGAAGGTACAGAATTGGCTATTGGTTTTCATGCAGCGAATAACTTAATCGGAGCTTTGTTGGTGACAACAGATTGGACTGTTTTTCAGACGAATTCTATTTTCAAAGACATTTCAGAACCTACTGCAGGTTTTGATGTAATATTGCCAATTGTAATTATCTATCCTATTCTTTTATTTATCTTTAGTAAGAAATACAAATGGAGCGATTGGAAGGAAAAATTAACAGGAAAAATTAACATTCAACAACCTATAAAAGTAGAATACTATGAATAATCCAACGTATCACAACGTGCATAATGCTTTTAAACTTGAAGGTTTTCACATGAATAAAGAAGATTTGTGTAGAGTTGCCTATAGTTTTATTAAAGAAGGTGAGGATTTTGAAAAACCTGTAGGAAATTTCATTTTAGATTGGTTTGATGATAATTCGTATATAGATATGCAGACTTCCGGTTCCACTGGAATTCCAAAGACAATTAGAATTTCAAAACAAGCCATGGTAGAATCTGCTATTGCAACAGGAGATTTCTTTGATATTCATCCTGGACAGAAAATATTACATTGTCTACCTGTGAAATTTATAGCTGGAAAATTGATGTTTATACGTGCATTTATTTTGGGTTTAGAAATGGATTTTGTTGCTCCAACATCGACGCCATTGTATAATAATGATACTTTTTACGATTTCATTGCCATGGTTCCTTTGCAAGCAAAACATTCTTTAAAAGAATTAAAGAGAGTGAAAAAATTAATTATTGGAGGCTCCATGATTAGCAAAACACTAGAACAGGAATTAAAAAAATTGCCAACCAAAGTTTATGAAACGTATGGTATGACAGAAACAATTACACATATTGCAGCAAAAGAAGTAGGAGAGTTATCGTTTACAGTATTGCCCAATGTTACAATTTCCTATGATGATAGAAATTGTTTGGTCATTCATGCGCCAAGAATCTCAGATGAAGTAATAATAACGAATGATTTGGTTGAACTCGTGAATGAAAATCAATTTGTATTTCTTGGTCGTTATGACAATATTGTCAATAGTGGCGGGATAAAATTGATACCCGAGCAAATTGAAAAAAAATTAGCTGGAAAAATTGAGGGTCGTTATTTTGTAATTGGGAAGAAAGACGATGAATTAGGAGAAAAACTAATTCTAATTGTAGAAGGAGAAAAGAGAGAAATAGACACTGCAGTTTATGGAGACCTTGATAAATATGAGAAACCTAAGGAAGTATATTTTGTTTCTAAATTTAAAGAAACCGAAGTAGGCAAAATAATGCGAAAGGAAACAAAAGAGTTAATAGCATAAAAAAAGGCACTTACAAGAGTGCCTTTTTTTATGTAAAGAATTGTTATTTTTCCATTTTAAAATAATAATCAGCTGAATGTTTTCCACCACCATAAAAAAGAAAGAAAACGCTAATCCCAAATGTTGCTGTAGACAGAATGAGGTTGTTGGCATTCATATCTCCAATAAAATTAATTAAAACAGCGCCTAATAATATCGGAAGTTGCGCAATGATTGCCCAACGTGTCAACAATCCAAAAACGATCATAATACCACCCATAATATGAGCTGCAGCTATATAGTGGAAGGTTAGCATTCCTCCCATAAAATTGCTAACAGGAGAAATTATATCTTCAAATTCTCTACTGTGAGTTATAAAGGAGAAACCCTTTAAAAGCAAAAAAACACCCAAACCAATTCGTAAAATATCTAGCGAATAATACGTATGAGCGTTCGCCCATTTATTCATTTTTTTTACATTGTCCATAGTTGATAGATTTTAAAGTTCGTACTAAGTTATTAATTATAAACGAATTAATTAATAATTTTGTTGTTAAATATCTATATATAAACAATTTAAATTCTTAAAACCCTACGTATTTTACAAACAAAAGTTCATTTGCTTAGAGAGTTTTTACTTTAACAAAGAAATAATCTGTAAGCACTACGAAATCTTTTGATTTAGCAATCTTAAAACTTGATTTTTGCCATTTTTCGGTTGGTTTGACTCTAATTTTCTTGCCTTTTAGGGTAATATCTATCTGCATAGAAAAATTTGAAATATCACTTTTCCAGCGGTATTCAAGATGTTTTTTACTGATTTTATATTCAAAAATTGGAATTGCAATATGCTTTAAATATTGGTCAAAAATAGGAGTGAGGTTAAGTTTACTTTCTTTATTAAAAAATTCAATCACAGTTTCAGTATCAATAATTTTATGTCGAAAGGTCGTGGAATATTTCAAAAGAATTGCCCACCATTTTTCATCATCATTAATTATGTTTCGAATTGTATTGAGCAGTAGTGCACCTTTATAATACATATCGCCTGATCCTTCCTTTCCAACACCGTAAATTCCAATTATAGGTTTGTCATTTCGGAGGTTCCCTTTTAAACCATTAATGTATTGCTGTGCTTTTTCATACCCATACTGACATTCTAAAAACACACTCTCTGTGTAACAAGTAAAACCTTCATGAATCCACATATCAGCAATATCTTTCGAAGTGATGCTATTTCCAAACCATTCGTGGCCACTTTCGTGAATAATAATAAAGTCAAACAATAAGCCGTTTCCAGTATCTGATAAATCACCTCCCAAATACCCATTCTGATATTTATTACCATAGGCAACAGCACTTTGATGTTCCATACCTAAATAAGGAGTTTCTACCAATTTATAGCCATCCTCTACGAAAGGATATGTTCCGAATTTACTTTGAAAGCAATCCAACATTGGTTTTACTTGTTGAAACTGTGCTCTCGCTTTGCTTTCGTTTTCGCGCAAAACATAATAATCTAAATCAAGCCCTTTGTAGTTCTCTCCAAAGTGAATATAATCGCCAATGTTAATCGTAATGTCATAATTATTAATAGGATTCTTCACTTCCCAATCCCAGCGCGTGTAACCATTTTTTAAATCTTCACTTCCTAATAGTCGACCATTGGAAACATTCATTAATCCGTTAGGCACAGCCACTTTGATAGTAGCCCCTAAATCGGGTTCATCGGTTTGAGAATCTTTGCACGGATACCATAGACTTGCGCCGGTTCCTTGAACAGCAACACCAATCCAATCTTTTCTGTTCGAGTCTTTTTTGTAGACGAATCCACCATCCCATGGTGCATTTTTTGCCACAAGTGGATTTCCAGAATAATAGAAGCGTATTTTTTGTTGCGTATTTTTTGATAATGAAGTTTCAAAAGCAATAAAAACTGCATTGAATTCTCTAGTATATTTTAGTTTTTTTGAATTAAAAATAATACTATCGATTGGCATGTTTTCGAATAAATCGACTTGAATTAATTTGGTGTTTTCAACGATGCTGAAAGTAATATCATTGAAACCCGCAATTGATTTTTCATTTGGATTAATTTTGATATTCAAATCATAACGCAACACATTATAGCATGTTCTTTCAAATCGTAAACCTCCTTGTAAGGAATCTTTTCGGGTGAACGTTTCTTGGGCATTGATAGCGAAACTAAACAAAATTACAAGGATTGAAATAGGTTTGCAAAGATGCATGTACGCAAAGTTTTTCATGTTTTATTTTGAAGTTTTTAAATTGATTACAGAAATCAAACAACTATACCTGAATCACACCCATATTAAATTTTTTCTCAATAGGAGCGTGGTTGGCAGCTTCAATTCCCATTGAAATCCATGTTCGAGTATCGAGAGGATCAATGATAGCGTCTGTCCATAATCGAGAAGCCGCATAATAAGGAGAAACTTGAGCATCATAACGCGCTTTAATGATATCAAACAATTCCTTTTCTTTGACTTCATCCACAATTTCACCTTTTGCTTTTAAAGAAGAAGCTTCAATTTGAGCCAACACTTTAGCAGCTTGCGTTCCGCCCATTACGGCAAGTTCAGCACTTGGCCAGGCAACTATTAAACGAGGGTCATAAGCTTTTCCACACATGGCGTAATTTCCAGCACCATAAGAATTTCCAATAATCACTGTAAATTTGGGTACTACGGAATTCGAAACAGCATTGACCATTTTGGCGCCATCTTTAATGATACCGCCATGTTCCGATTTTGAACCCACCATAAAACCTGTAACGTCTTGCACAAATACTAATGGTATTTTCTTTTGATTGCAATTGGCGATAAAACGCGTGGCTTTGTCCGCTGAATCGGAATAAATGGCACCGCCAAATTGCATTTCGCCTTTAGCTGTTTTTACTACTTTTCTTTGATTGGCAATAATTCCAACGGCCCAACCATCAATTCTAGCATAGGCAGTGATTAGTGTTTTTCCGTAATCTCCTTTATATTCATCCATTTCAGAATTGTCAACCAGTCGTTTGATGATTTCATACATATCGTATTGATCCGCTCTCGATTTAGGAAGAATTCCAAACATTTCTTTTTCATCTAAGGCAGGTTTCTCAGATTTCTCACGATTAAAACCCGCTTTATCATAGTCTCCGATTTTTCCAACGATACTTTTTATTCGGTCTAACGCATCTTTATCGTCTTTGGCTTTATAATCGGTAACGCCTGAAATAGAGCAATGAGTAGTTGCTCCGCCCAAAGTTTCATTATCTATGGTTTCTCCAATCGCCGCTTTTACTAGGTAACTTCCAGCTAAGAAAATGCTTCCAGTTTTATCAACAATTATGGCTTCATCGCTCATAATAGGCAAATAGGCACCTCCAGCCACACAACTTCCCATCACTGCCGCGATTTGTGTAATTCCCATACTCGACATGATGGCATTGTTACGAAAAATTCTTCCAAAATGCTCTTTGTCTGGGAAAATTTCGTCTTGCATTGGTAAATATACTCCTGCTGAATCTACCAAGTAAATAATTGGCAAACGATTTTCCATCGCCAATTCTTGAGCTCGTAAGTTCTTTTTAGCGGTAATTGGAAACCAAGCTCCTGCTTTGACCGTAGCGTCATTGGCAACAACTATGCATTGTTTTCCTTTGACATAACCTATCTTCACGACAACGCCACCTGATGGACAACCGCCGTGCTCTTTATACATTCCATCACCAACAAAAGCACCAATTTCAATAACTTTTGCTTTTGGATCGAGTAAGTAATCAATGCGTTCTCGCGCTGTCATTTTACCTTCAGCATGCAGTTTTTGGATTCTTTTTTCACCGCCACCTAATTTTACATGAGCGAAACGGTGTTTTAAATCAGTAAGTAAAAGTTTGTTATGATCTTCGTTTTTGTTGAAGTTTATGTCCATGTTTAAGCCTTTGGAAGTATTTATAATTTTAGAAGTGCTAAAATACGAAAACGATTGAAATAAAAAGATTCGTTTTATTAACTAATATTTTGATAAGATAATTCAGTAAAGTTAATGTTAAGTTAACATTGGATTTCTAACTTTGCTGCATAAAAATAATATTATGTCATTAAACCGTTTTTTTCAGTTTTTGGTTCCTAAAGATACAAAGTTTTTTCCTTTATTCGAGCAAGCCGCCGCCGCACTGATACTATTAGCAGAAACATTGCATGAGGCAGTTAATGCTCCTAAAGAAGAACGAGAAGACTCTTTCAAGAAAATTGCTGAATTAGAAGGTATCATTGAAGAAATTACCCATAAGACCCATTTAGAATTAAGCAAAAATTTTATCACCCCATTTGATAGAGAAGATATTCATGCTTTAATAAAATCTATTGATAATGTTGCAGATTTGATGCATGGTGCTGCCAGTAGAATGAGTTTGTATCAAGTAGAAAAAATTACAAAATCCATTCGAAAATTAACAGAAATCAATTTGGAAGCTTGTCAATTAATTGGCATTGGTATTAAAGAATTGAAGGTAATGAACAACAAAGCGATCAAAGAAACCTGCAAAAAAATCAATAAGTTAGAAAGCAAAGCAGATGAAGTATTTGATAAAGCAGTAGCTGATATTTTTGAAAATGAAACAGATGCCAAAAATATTATTAAGTACAAAGAAGTATTATCATCATTAGAAGCGGCGTCTGACAAATGCAAAAGTGTTTCCAATGTAATGGAACAAATTTCGGTAAAACATTCATAAATAGTTAGCTAAATTTCTCTTATGGATTTTACTTTACTCATTGTTATTATTGTTCTTGCTTTATTATTTGATTATATCAATGGATTTCATGATGCAGCAAATTCAATTGCAACTATTGTAGCTACCAAAGTTTTATCTCCTTTTCAAGCGGTTGTTTGGGCTGCATTTTTCAACTTTTTAGCCTATTGGGTTTTTGGATTTGGAGTTGCAGATACTGTGGCTAAAACAGCTAAAACAGAAAATATTGATTTAATTGTAATCTTATCGGGTGTTGTTGCAGCAATCATTTGGAATTTAATCACATGGTGGAAAGGTATTCCTTCTTCCTCTTCTCATACATTAATTGGAGGTTTTGCTGGAGCAGCTATTGCTCATGCTGGTTTCAATGTGGTCAATTGGTACAAACCAGGTCATGATGGAGGTTTGCCTTCTGGGGTTTTGATTGTAATCGCATTTATCGTGTTAGCGCCTTTACTTGGGATGTTTATTTCGTATTTCATTTCGCTTTGGTTAATGTATTCGTCAAAAAAGAATGTCTATCCTAAAATCCTGACTTTAATTTTAATTGGATTAGCAGTTTGGTTTTTATCGGTTGTTTTAATTTCTTATAGTGATATAAAAAAACCAAGATTTGACAATCATTTTTTTAGTGTTGTTGCTGAGCCATCCAATATCAAATGGCTTTTAGTAGGCTTGATATTTTTTAGTATTGCTATTTTTAATTTGCTTTTTAGTTATTTTTCAACAGCTAAATCAGAATCAATACTTAAAAAAATGCAATTGTTATCTTCTGCTTCCTTTAGCTTAGGGCACGGAGGAAATGATTCTCAGAAAGTGATGGGAATTATTGCTGCTGCAGTTGCCGTATATTTGAATACACATCCCAATGTAAATATGTCTTTAGGTTGGTTAGACTTAGATGTTGTTTTGCCTTCAGAAAAAGATGGTGTCAAGATAGAAGGTAGAATGCCAGAATGGATTCCGATTGCGTGTTATACTGCCATTGCTGCTGGTACATTGAGTGGCGGTTGGAAAATTGTAAAAACAATGGGCTCCAAAATCACGAAGGTAACTGCATTTGAAGGCGTTGTTGCTGAATCCGCTGGAGCTTTAACACTGTTTATGACAGAACATTTCAAAATACCAGTCTCCACTACCCATACAATTACAGGTTCTATCATTGGAGTCGGCATCACCAAAAGAATATCGGCTGTTCGATGGGGAGTGACAGTAAAATTATTGTGGGCATGGATTTTAACCATACCTGTTTCAGCGTTAATTGCATCTTTAATTTATTATTTTTTAAATGCAGTTTTATAATATTTACTTTACTTTTTTCTCTTAAAAGTTTAAGAATATACAGGAATTCCAATGTTAAGTTTTTAGTTGAAATGAAAACTTAACATTGGAATTTGTTTTTATAGTGTAAGTTTGTTAATATAAATTTTACATTAAATTAAACAAAAGCGCAAACTTTATGATAAAGAGAAGAGTAACTCCAAAAGTAAATCCTGTAAAATCTATAGAAAATTCTGAAAATTTAAATGAGATTTCACAGGTAACTACTAGTGAAACATCCAATAAAGAGGAAAAACCGATAGAAAAAAAAGTGATTCCTAGAACACGAACAAGAGTAGCAAAAGTTGTCACTCCACCAGTAGTTAATGCAGTAGAAGTATTGGAAGAAAACCTAACTGCAAATGATAACACAGAGAACATGAGCGATACTGAAAAAGAAAAAGCGAAAGCTAAAAAAGCTAAAGCGAAAGAAAAAGAGAAAAAAGCGAAGGCTAAAAAGAAGGAAAAAGAAAAAAAGGCTAAATCAAAAAAGAAATCTAAAAAGAAATAACTAAAAAATCCGATATTACTATCGGATTTTTTTTATTTTGAATTGTCTTTTACTAATCGTTTGATAGCTGCCCATTGTTTTAAAGCATCTCTCGCATCAACCGCCGGATATCCTAAGACCACTTTGCCTGCTTCAACATTGTTGGCAACACCAGAACCAGCACCTACAATAGCACCATCTCCAATCGTAAGATGATCTTTGATGGAAGCACTTCCGCCAATCATTACGCCGTCTCCTAAAGTTACAGAACCTGCAAGTCCTGAATTTCCAGCCATAATACAGAATTTGCCAAGCTTAGAATTATGCCCGATTTGAACTAAGTTGTCAATTTTACAACCATCACCTAAAATTGTAGAACTAAATTTACCTCGATCTACTGATGAGTTAGCACCAATTTCTACATTATTTCCGATGACCACATTTCCGATTTGTGGAATCTTTGCCAAGCCACGTTGTGGACAAGGTCTGAATCCAAAACCATCAGCACCGATTGTGGCATTGGGATGAATGATGCAATCGTTTCCTAGATGACAACGCTCACGAATTACAGCGCCAGGCCAAATCACGGTGTTATTACCAATGGTACATTCATCTAAAATCGTAACGTTAGGATAAATGGTCACATTTTCTCCCATTTTTACATTTGGGCCAATATAGGCACCAGCACCAATTTTTGTTCCGACACCAATAGTAGCATTTGCATCAATAATGGCAGATGGATGAATGTCGATGGCAAATAATGGGGTAGGAGGCGCAAACATTTCTAACACTTGCGACATTGCTAAATCGGCATTTTTGACTTTAATGAAAGCTTTGTTTTCTCCAGGTTCGATGGAAATATCTTCATTTACAATTGCAGCGCAAGCATTAGATGTTGACCACAATTTTTCATATTTTTTATGGCCAATAAAAGAAATTTCTGATTGCTTTGCTAAATCTAATTGTTCGGGAGCTGTAATTTTTAAGGAGGTTCCACCAACGATAACGCCTTGAAGAACTTCATTAATTTCTGCTATGGAATAGGTTTTCATTCTTTTAATTTGATTTGGAGTTGACAGTATTTTTTTCAAATAAAATGAATTGTGATTAGATATACAAGCAAATAGTTTTTAATTGGTTAAAAGGAGTGAATTATATAAGTTTTTGTTTGAATTGTACAATCGGTTAGAAAAGTTTTGAATTAAGTTTAAGAATTTATCTAGAAGATTCTTTATGAAGCGCTTGACATCAAAACTAGTATTCTTTTTTTGTAGCATTTTACCTTTTTTTGCAGCCGCTCAAGTGCAAGCATTGTTCAATGACAACAATCAACCGAGAACGATGACACAACGTTGGGAGTTAGACACGACTGCTATTCGAGGCACCTTTTTAGTCACGCCATACAAACCCATTTATGTTTTACCACTTCGATGGTCGAGTTTGCCCAATGAGCAACCCTATTCTGGTAATGGAAATCCCGATTATGTTGCCCCTTCGGGCCTAAATTATAATAACATTGAAGCCAAGTTTCAGTTGAGTTTCAAAGTTAAAATACTTCAAAGTATCTTTTGGGGTCATGGCGATTTGTGGGTAGCTTATACCCAAGTTTCGAATTGGCAATTATACAACGCTAATCTATCTCGTCCATTCCGGGAAATTAATTACGAACCTGAAATAATACTGAATTTCCCACTAAAATTTAATGTTTTCGGATTCAAAACTAGAATGGCTGGAATTTCGTTTGACCACCAATCGAATGGAAAAAGTAATCCGTTTTCACGAAGTTGGAATAGGATTATTTTTCAATTTGGTTTAGAGCGTGGTAATTGGAGTGTTTACGTTCGTCCTTGGTTTCGATTACGGGCTATAAAAGATGATAATCCCGATATTTCAACTTATATTGGGAGAGGTGATCTGAATGTGATTTATACTAGGAATGGTAATGTTTTTTCGTTTGTCGAAAGCAATAATTTAGGTTTTGGTTCTCGAATTCGCGGTAATGCCACTTTTTCTTGGTCGTATCCCATCAAAGGGAATTTGAAAGGTTTCTTGCAAATTTCTCATGGATATGGCGAAACACTTATAGATTATAATAACCGACAGACGACAATAGGCTTTGGCGTTTCTTTGATTGAATGGTTGTAATTATGTTGTTGTTCGGTCAGCCAAAATCATTAACTGTAGCACTGTTTTCCAATTTCTTGTAGTTGATTTTATTTGAAGCGTACGCTCAATAACCGCATTAGTTAGTTTAGTATCGGAAGCAGATTGGGCATAATGCAAATATAGTGTTGCATCTTGATTGACAAATGTATCGCCCTTAAAATCCATTTTTTGTAAAGACTCCAACAATAAAGGAGACGGTTTCGCAGCTAAAAAAGCGACATAAGGTTGTGCCGAATCCAGTAATTCTTGATGATACGGATTTCTTTCAATGACAGTCTTTAGTTCTTCTGGAGTAATAAACAATTACAGGAACTTCATGTCCAAAGTGCTTTTGAATACAATCAGCAATTTCATTTTCAATCGTTTTTTTGTCCAATAAATTGGTTTGGAAAATGACATTACCACTCTGAATATAAGTCGAAACATTATGAAAACCTATTTGCAACAATACGTCACGTAATAACTGCATCTTAATGATTTTGTGACCACTAACATTGATACCGCGCAATAAAGCTATATAAGTTTCCATCTTAAATAATTTAGAAAATTTAGCCTTATTCTTCCTTCTGTCCCATCATCATCAGAAAAGCTTTCAAAAATTCATCGATATTCCCATTCATCACACCATCAACGTCGCTGGTTTCATAACCTGTTCGGACATCTTTAACCAATTTATACGGATGCATGACATAGTTTCGAATCTGTGAACCCCATTCAATCTTCATTTTCCCAGCTTCAATATCGTTACGTTGTTCTTGCTGTTTTTTTAATTCTATTTCATACAACTGCGATTTCAACATTTGCATCGCACGTTGCCGGTTATCTTGTTGTGAACGGGTTTCAGAACATTGAATTTGAATTCCAGTGGGTTTATGAAATAATTGTACTTTGGTTTCCACTTTATTGACGTTTTGTCCACCAGCACCACTCGAACGAGAGGTTATAATATCGATGTCTGCTGGATTAATGTCGATTTCAATAGTATCATCTACCAAAGGATATACATATACGGAAACAAAGGAAGTATGACGTTTGGCATTGCTGTCGAAAGGTGAAATCCGCACCAATCGATGCACCCCATTTTCTCCTTTGAGGTAACCAAAAGCATAATCTCCTTCTATTTCTAAGGTGACGGTTTTGATTCCAGCCGCTTCCCCTTTTTGGAAATTCAATTCTTTGATTTTATACCCTTCTTTTTCTGCCCACATCATATACATACGCATGAGCATTTCTGCCCAATCACAACTTTCTGTTCCGCCAGCTCCAGCCGTAATTTGAATCACAGCGCTAAGCGAATCTCCTTCATCCGAAAGCATGTTCTTGAACTCGATATTTTCTATAAATGAATTGGTAAGATTAAATTGGGTATCTAACTCTTCTACAGTCAATTCGCCTTCTTTGTAAAACTCAAAAGCCAATTGCAATTCATCCGTTAAAACGATTGCTTTTTCATAATCTTCTACCCATTTTTTCTTAGATCGGAGATTCTTTACAAGGAGTTCAGCATCTTTAGGATTGTCCCAAAAGTTGGGAGCAAATGTCTTTTCTTCTTCGTTGGTAATTTCTATTAGTTTGGCATCAATGTCAAAGATACCTCCTCAACGCACCAAGGCGCTCCACAATACCTTTTATTTGTTCGGTAGTTGTCATAAATTATATTTATTTTTGGCGATGTTTTGATTGGAGTCTGATTCCCTAGCCCCGATAGTAGCCGATATCCTCGTAGCAAAGCGGAGAGATAAAGGCGAATAGCGGGAATAGCTCCTGATCAAATTTAAAAAACAAAAGTAAACTATCTACACTTGATATGGAAATAAATTTAATTAGCGATACGGTCACCAAACCGACGCCTGAAATGCTTCAAGCGATGTTTAATGCCAAAGTAGGCGACGATGTTTTCAAGCAAGATCCCACGGTGAATGCTTTTGAGAAGATGGTTGCCGACTTATTTGGTATGGAAGCCGCTTTATTCTTTCCCTCTGGAACCATGGCAAATCAAACTGCAATTAAATTGAATACCAATCCAGGTGATCAAATTATTTGTGACAAATGGTCTCACATTCACTTGTATGAGTCCGGCGGTGCCTCTTTTAATAGTGGTGTTAATTTTAATTTATTGGATGGAAATCGCGGGATGATCAATGCGGAACAAGTAAAAAATGGTATCAATGATCCGGAATTTTATCACGCACCTTTATCTAAAATGGTAGGCATCGAAAATACTACAAATAAAGGCGGTGGTGCATGTTATGACATAGAAACATTACAAGAAATCAAGCTAGTTTGTGTCGATCATAATTTGAAATTTCATTTAGACGGTGCGCGATTATGGAATGCCTTAATTGCTAAAAAGCAGCAACCCAAACAATATGGGGAAATGTTCGATACGATTTCAGTTTGCTTTTCTAAAGGATTGGGAGCTCCGATAGGTTCTGTTTTGCTTTCAAGTGCAGAAAACATGCATAAAGCATTGCGTATTAGAAAGATATTTGGCGGCAATATGAGACAATCCGGCTATTTAGCTGCCGCTGGAATTTATGCGTTGCAAAACAACATCAATAGGCTAGAAGACGATCATCGAAGAGCAAAAGAACTTGGGAAGCAATTAGCATCGTGTTCCTGGGTAGCAAAAGTAGAACCTGTCGAAACCAACATTGTCGTTTTTGCAGTAGCACCTCATTTGAACGATAAAGAAGTGATCGAGAAACTGGCACAAAAAGGAATTGCGATTAGTTTATTGGCAAAAAATACGTTGCGCATGGTGACTCATTTAGATTATAAAGAAGTAATGCATACGTATGTTTTAGAGACTTTAGAAAAAATGGAGTTTTAGATTATTTAAACATGTCTTCCATGCCAGGAATCATCGGCAAATCCATTTTAGAAACTGCATCGATTTCAGCAAGATGAACAGCAGTAGCTTTTTCAATAGCTTTGTTGATAACTAGAATTAAATAGTCTTCTAATTGCTCTTTATCTTGCAATAACGAATCGACAATAGTTATTGATTTCAATTGGTTATTCGCCGAGATGGACACTTTCAACAATTGGTCGTTGCTTTGTTCCTCAATAAAAACCGTATCCAATCGTTTTTTAGTTTGTGCTACTTTTTCTTGGGTTTCTTTCATTTTGCCCATCATTCCCATTAAATCTCCAAACATGTTGATAATATTTATTATTTATACGTTGCGAAATTACTAAATTGCAAGTTATAAATTGATACATTAATCTATGAAAAATACACTTCATTTAGCTTGTGTTTGTATTATTTTTGCAACTTCCTATTCTCAAAACAAAACAGAAACAATGTCAAAAAAGACTTCGCCACCCATTGCTACCATCCAACCTAAAACTTTAGAAAAACATGGAGATGTTAGAATTGATAATTATTTTTGGTTAAACGATCGAGAAAACCCAAAAGTTATAGATTATCTCAATAAAGAAAACGAATATTATACTGCGGAAACTGCTTCTACAAAGGAATTTCAGACAGCGTTGTTCAATGAAATGAAAAGTCGCATCAAAGAAGACGACGAATCAGTGCCTTATTTATATAACGGATATTATTATATCACTCGATTTGAAACAGGTAAAGATTACCCAATTCATTCTAGAAAAAAAGGAAGTTTAGAGGCAAAAGAAGAAATTATGTTTGATTGTAATGCAATGGCCATTGGTCATAAGTATTTTCAATTAGGTGGGATTAGTATCAGCAATGACAATCAATTCGCGGTTTATGCAACGGATGTAGTTGGCAGAAGAATCTACACTTTGCAAATTAAGAACTTAATTACGGGTGAAATTCTTTCTGATAAAATTGAAAATGTAACAGGAAATGCAGTTTGGGCGAATGATAACAAAACCATTTTTTACACCCATCAAGATGAAAAAACGCTGCGATCCGATAAAGTTTTTAAGCACAAAATGGGAGTAGATACTTCAAAAGATGCTTTAATTTATTTTGAAAAAGACGATACTTTCAATGTTTCTGTAGCGAAAGGTAAATCAAAAAAATATATAGCAATCGCCTGTTCTAGTACCTTAACGGATGAGTACAGAACGATTTTAGCCGACGAACCGGATAGTGAATTTAAAGTCTTTCAAAAAAGAATCCGTGGATTAGAGTACAGTATTTCTCATTATGGAGACAGTTTTTATATTGTTACCAATAAAGACAAAGCTACCAATTTTAAATTGATGAAAGTCAATGAAAGCGATACTTCAAAAGAAAATTGGATGGATGTTATTGCTCATCGTGAAGATGTTTTGCTTGAAGGTATTGATATTTTCGCAGCTTATTTAGTGGTTTCCGAACGCAGCAATGGATTGAATAAAATACGCATCATGCCTTGGAGTGGGAAAGGAGAATACTATTTGCCTTTTGAAATAGAAACCTATACTTGTTATACTACCTCAAATGTCGATTTTGATACTGATATTTTACGTTATGGCTATCAATCGATGGCAACACCTTCTTCGGTAATTGATTTTAATATGAAAACCAAAACCAAAGAAATCAAAAAAGAACAACAAGTACTCGGAGGGAAGTTTGATAAGTATAATTATACCGAAGAGCGTGTTTGGGCTACTGCAACCGATGGGACTCAGGTGCCTATTTCTATGGTATATCGAAAAGGATTAAAAAAAGATGGACAAAATCCATTGTTATTATACGCCTATGGGTCGTACGGAATGTCGATGGATCCTTATTTTTCATCCACACGCTTATCTTTATTAGATCGTGGATTTGTCTATGCTATCGCTCATATTCGTGGCGGAGAAGATTTAGGTCGACAATGGTATGAAAACGGAAAACTATTAAAAAAGAAAAACACTTTTACAGATTTTATTGATTGTTCAAAATTTGTGATTTCAGAAAAATATACTTCACCTGAACATTTATATGCAGAAGGAGGTTCTGCAGGAGGATTGTTGATGGGAGCTATTGTAAATTTGGCGCCTCAACTTTACAATGGTGTCATTGCTCAAGTTCCTTTTGTAGATGTAATGACAACGATGTTGGATGATACGATTCCATTAACTACAGGAGAATATGATGAATGGGGAAATCCAAATGTGAAGAAATATTATGATTATATGCGCTCTTATTCCCCTTATGATAATGTAATTGCGCAAGACTATCCAAATATGTATGTTTCAACTGGTTTGCACGATTCACAAGTACAATATTGGGAACCAGCAAAATGGGTTGCAAAATTAAGAGTTACCAAAACAAATAATAAGCAATTATTTCTAGATACTAATATGGATGCGGGTCATGGTGGAGCTTCAGGAAGATTTGAGGCTTTAAAAGAACTTGCAAAAGAATTTACATTTTTATTAGATTTAGAAAAAATTAAAAAGTAATTAAATTTTTTTTGTTAGATTTGCAAGGATTTGAGGTTAGTAATATTTCTACAATACCTTGATTAACTATTTTTTTATGAAAGAAGAAATTAAAGCCTACAATAATGTCTTAGAGTTAATAGGAAATACTCCTCTTATTAAGCTCAATAAAGTTACCGAGAATTTAGACGGTAATTTTTATGCAAAAGTAGAAGCATTTAATCCAGGTCACTCAACAAAAGATAGAATTGCTTTATACATTATTGAAGAAGCTGAAAGAAGAGGGATTCTTTCTGAAGGTGATACTATCATAGAAACTACTTCAGGAAATACTGGTTTTAGTTTAGCAATGGTTAGTATTATTAAAGGATACAACTGTATATTAGCTGTGAGTTCTAAATCTTCCAAAGATAAAATCGACATGCTTCGTAGTCTTGGAGCTAAAGTATATGTTTGTCCTGCCAATGTTTCAGCAGATGATGAAAGATCGTATTATAGCGTTGCAAAAAGATTACACGAAGAAACAAAAGGTTCCGTATACATTAATCAGTATTTCAATCAATTGAATATTGATGCGCATTATAAAACTACTGGTCCTGAAATTTGGCAGCAAACCAATGGTAAAATTACGCATCTTGTTGCCTGTAGTGGAACAGGTGGAACCATTTCTGGTGTAGCCAAATTTTTAAAAGAGCAAAATCCAAATATTCGTATTCTTGGAGTTGATGCTTTTGGTTCTGTATTAAAAAAATACCATGAGACCAAAGAATTTGACAATGATGAAATTTATCCCTATCGCATAGAAGGATTAGGTAAAAATTTAATTCCAACTGCCACAGATTTTGAAATCATTGATAAGTTTACCAAAGTAACTGACGAACAAAGTGCTCATGCAACTCGAGAGATAGCAAAACGTGAAGGTTTATTTGTAGGATATACTTCTGGAGCTGTTCTTCAAGCGATGAAACAATATGCCGAAGAAGGCGAATTCAATGAAAATAGTAATGTAATTGCTATTTTTCCAGATCACGGTTCACGATATATGAGTAAAGTTTTTAGTGATGACTGGATGAACGAACAAGGTTTCTTTGATAGCATCAATGCGGAGGAAGCACAGAAAATAGAATTTATAAAATAATTACAAATTCACTCTTGTATTAAAATAAAAAAGTCCCGATTATCGGGACTTTTTTATTATTCATTGTTAATTTTTAATTTTCCTCCATTGTGTGATATACGTTCATCACATCATCATCTTCTTCAATTTTTTCGATTAGTTTCTCCACATCAGCCATTTCAGCTTCAGTCAATTTTTTAGTGATTTGTGGGATACGTTCAAAACCAGAAGAAAGTATTTCCATTTTTCTGTTTTCCAATTCTTTTTGAATGGTTCCAAAACTACCAAAAGGAGCGTAAATTAAGATTCCATCTTCGTCTTCAAAAACCTCTTCAGCTCCAAAATCAATCAATTCTAATTCTAATTCCTCTGGGTCAATTTCACCTTTTGGAATTCTAAAATTGCACGTATGATCAAACATAAATTCCACAGATCCTTGTGTTCCCATTGTTCCGTTGCATTTGTTGAAATAACTTCTCACATTCGCCACCGTTCTATTATTATTGTCGGTTGCTGTTTCTACAAGAATTGCAATTCCATGTGGTGCATAACCTTCAAACAAAACCTCTTTAAAGTTGGCAGTATCTTTGTCCGTAGCTTTTTTAATAGCGCGTTCTACATTTTCTTTCGGCATGTTGGCAGCCTTTGAATTCTGTATCACCGCACGCAATCTTGAGTTGGCTTCCGGATTTGGTCCGCCTTCTTTCACCGCCATGACAATGTCTTTTCCAATTCTTGTAAACGCTTTAGCCATTGCTGACCAACGTTTCATTTTTCTTCCTTTACGGAACTCAAACGCTCTTCCCATTTCTGATTTGTTTTACTACCTTAATTATTGGCAAAAATATAATTATTATTTATTTTTTAAATACTGAGCAACTCAATCCTTCAGCATTCTTAGTTATTTCTTATAAAAAGGCAATTTTACCACTTTTGCTAACACATCATTCTTACGGATTCGAATATAAATATCACTATCCACGGTGCTATTCGCCACAGTCACATAACCTAATCCAATTCCAATTCCCATAGAGGGCGACATGGTTCCCGAAGTAACAATTCCAATTACAGTTCCTTGAGCATCAACTATTTCATAATCATGGCGCGGAACAGAACGTTCTTGCATTTCAAAAGCCACTAATTTTCGCGTAACTCCAATTTCTTTTTGCTTTTTCAAAGCGGCTGAATTCACAAAATCTTTAGTGAATTTAGTAATCCAACCCAAACCAGCTTCTAAAGGTGAAGTCGTATCATTGATATCATTCCCATACAAACAAAAACCCATTTCCAATCGAAGCGTGTCACGAGCCGCCAAACCAATAGGTTTGATACCAAAATCCTTCCCAGCTTCAAAAACTTTATTCCAAATCGTTTCTACTTGATCATTTTTGCAATAGATTTCAAATCCACCCGAACCCGTATAACCAGTAGCTGAAATTATTACATACGGAAACCCAGCAAAATCAGCTACTTCAAAATGATAATACGGAATTGTAGCTAAATCAATAGAAGTCAACGATTGCATCGCTTCTACAGCTTTTGGTCCTTGAATGGCCAATAAAGAATAGTCATCCGATAGATTTCGCATTTCCACGTCCATATCATTAAAACTCGAAATCCATTCCCAATCTTTTTCAATATTCGAAGCATTGACCACCAACAAATATTGCTCTTCTTTCATACGATAGATAATCAAATCATCTACAATTCCACCCTCTTTATTCGGCAAACACGAATATTGTGCTCTTCCAATCGTTAGAGTAGAGGCATCATTCGAAGTGACTTTCTGAATTAACGCCAAAGCATTTACGCCAGTCAACAAAAATTCTCCCATATGCGAAACATCAAAAACACCCACAGCATTGCGCACCGTTTCATGTTCGGCATTCACACCTTCATATAAAATAGGCATATTGTAACCCGCAAACGGAAGCATTTTCGCTCCTAAACTCTCATGAATGTGTGTAAGTGCAGTGTTTTTCATTATTCGTAGTAATTAATTTGAAGTCGCTAATTTATTCAATTAAAATCTAAATTCAACTTGGATATTTACAAATTTATGAGATTTTTTTAGGAGCTAATTCCAGCTGTCCACTCTATCTTTTTTGTTTATTACGCCAAAGTTCAGTAGATAGATTTTTTTAAACAAAAAAGGATGCCGTTTCCATCTGGGCTAGGGCATTTCATTTCAAATACAATTGATTTTAAAATTCAAATTTGTAACTTTATTGAAATATTTCCCAATGAAAACCTTTCTCTCAATTACTCGTGACCAAATCCTAAAACTGTTTCATCCAATAAATCCAAAAACACATAAAGGAATTCAAGGTCATGCGTTACTAATAGGAGGAAGTTATGGCAAAATAGGTTCTATAACATTATCTTCAAAAGCAGCACTCAAAACGGGCTGTGGATTAGTAACTGCCTATATTCCTAAATGTGGGTATACAATTCTTCAAACTGCAGTTCCTGAAATTATGGTGCTTACGGATTGTGAAGAAAAATTCATTTCAAAAATCGAGTATGCTATTCATCCACAAGCAATCGGAATTGGCCCTGGAATGGGAACAGATTCTCAAACTCAAAAAGCATTACATGAATTCCTAAAAACAAATAAAATTCCTTTAGTTGTAGATGCTGACGCGATCAATTGTATAGTAATTGAAAACTCTTTATTCAAGCTTTTGCAGCCTAAAACGATACTAACTCCTCATGTAAAAGAACTAGAAAGACTACTAGGAACATGGAATTCAGACGATGAAATGCTTCAAAAAGCAATGAATTTTTCTTTACAATACAACCTTATTATTGTATTAAAAGGCGCACCAACTCTTATCGTTGATGGTAAAATAATCTACGAAAATTCTACTGGAAACGCTGCTTTGGCAACAGCTGGAAGTGGCGATGTATTAACGGGAATGATTACAAGTTTGTTAGCACAATCCTACAACGCTATTGATGCAGCAATTCTTGGGGTGTATTTGCATGGGTTGTGTGCCGATTTGAAAGATTCCAATACTAGCACTCAATCGTTTATTGCTTCTGATATCATTGAAAATCTTGGAAATTCCTTTTTAGATTTAGGGATTTAAAAAGGATTTCAATTCTTCGTAATTCTTAATTTTTACACTTACTTTTTGTTGATGTAAAACGCTTTCTATTTGTGACGGAATAGGCAGTTTTATTTGTAATGCTGGCTCAACCACATCCAAAAACTTAATTGGATGAGCCGTTTCTAAGAAAACTCCAATAGCATTAGGTAGGTTTTTCAATTCTTCTTTCAATCCTAAATATCCAACAGCACCATGAGGTTCTGCAATATATCCATCAGTTTTGTATATCGATTTCATAACATCTAAAGTTGCTGAATCGGTATAAGAATAAGATGAAAAATCTTTTTTGAATTGCTCTAAATCATGGTTGTACATTTCCTGAATTCGAATAAAATTGCTAGGGTTACCAACATCCATTGCATTTGAAATTGTTGCTTTTGAAGGTTTCGGATTGTAATTCCCATCCATCAAAAACTGGGGAACTGTATCATTTACATTGGTCGCAGCCACAAAATGATGAATTGGCAATCCTAATTTTTTAGCTAAAATTCCAGCGCAAATATTTCCGAAATTTCCACTTGGACAAGAAAAAACAAAGGGTTTGTTATGAGATTTTAGTTGTTTGTACGCAAAGAAAAAGTAAAACATTTGTGGCAACCATCGTGCAATATTAATTGAATTGGCAGAAGTTAAGTTGATATGAGAAAGACTTTTATCTAAAAAAGCTTTCTTAACCATATCTTGACAATCATCAAAAACACCATCAACTTCTAAAGCTTTTATATTTTGACCGAGCGTAGTTAGCTGACGTTCTTGAATATCACTTACTTTTCCCGAAGGGTATAAGATCACTACTTCCACACCAGCAACACCTAGAAAACCACTAGCAACAGCGCCTCCAGTATCTCCAGAAGTTGCGACAAGAACTGTATTTTTATTGTCTTTGTTGTCTTTATTGAAATAGGCTAAACAGCGTGACATAAAACGAGCTCCTACATCTTTAAACGCCATTGTTGGTCCATGATAGAGTTCTAATGAGTAAATATTTTCTTCTACTTTAACAGTTGGAAAGTCAAAACACAAGGTTTCAGCAATGATTTGTTTTAAATTGGACTCTGGAATTTCATTACCAAGAAATTGTTGAATCACTTGAAATGCGATTTCTTCATTGGAATAATTTTCAATATTTGCAATAAAGTCAGCAGAAATAGGAGAGATGCTTTCTGGAAAATACAAGCCTTTATCAGGAGCTAATCCTAGAATTACTGCTTCTTTAAAAGAAACTTTTGGTGCGTTGTGATTTAAACTGTAGTATTTCATTTTTTTTATGCGTTATGCTATAAGCTTAGAGCCTTAAATTATTTTTACACCTTCCGAATTGATTTTAGAAACATGAATTTCATAAGGAATTCCAGTACCATCAAATATTGCTTTCATAGCATTGGCTACTTTTTCTGCGGTTTCTTTTCCTTTACTCAAGGCAAAAATAGAAGGACCAGAACCAGAAATTCCAGAGCCTAAAGCCCCATTTTGTAGTGCTGTTTGTTTCACTAAATCAAATTGCGGAATGAATTTTCCACGCAATGGCTCAACAATATCATCATGCAAAGAGCGACCAATTAATTCGTAATCATTGGTGTACAATCCTGCTATCAATCCACCAACATTTCCCCATTGAGTAATGGCGCTTTTTAAAGAAACCATAGGTTGCAAAACGGCTCTCATTTCAGAAGTTTTTAATTCTATTTGAGGATGAATAACGGTAGCATAAATCTCAGTTGGGCTTTCAATTCTAACAATATCTAATGGATTGTAACCGCGAACCAAAGTAAATCCACCACATAATGCTGGAGCAACATTGTCCGCATGAGCACTTCCGCTGGCCAAAACTTCCCCTTGCATAGCAAAATAAACAAGTTCTTTTCTTGAAAAAGGCCTTCCTATCAATTCATTAATTCCGAAAACAGCACCAGCAGCACTGGCTGAACTGCTGCCTATTCCACTTCCAGCTTTGATTTTTTTGTAGATTTCTATTTCAAAACCAAAATCTACATCAACTTCATTTAATAAGGCCAACGCCGCCACGCCAGCAACATTTTTTTCTGTTTCTAAAGGTAAATCCGCACCAACTATTTTTGTTATTCGAACACCTTTTTGCAAAGACTTTCTAATTATCATTTCATCTCCAACGTTGTCTAGACAAGTGCCTAACACATCAAATCCACAGGAAAGATTGGCAATTGTGGCAGGGCAGAAGAGTTTTATTTCCATTTGTGTTGCTGAGTTGCTGAGTGCCTGAGTGCCTGAGTGCCTGAGTTTCGACTCAAGAAATTAGGAACACTGCACTATTAATTTAATTTTTATTTTGATTCCTGATTTCTCAATCTATTGAGTTTTGTCTCAGGCACTTTTTTAAACATTTCCAATTCGAATCACATCTGCAAAAATACCGGAAGCTGTTACTGCAGCACCAGCACCCGCACCTTTAATCAACAAGGGTTGATCTACATAACGATCGGTATAAAACTGAACGATGTTGTCCTTTCCTTCGAGGTTATAAAACGGGCTGTCCGAAGGAATAAATTGCAATCCAACACTAGCTTTTCCGTTTTCAAATGAAGCAACAAATTTCAATCGACTGTTTTTTTGTTTGGCTTCCATTAATAAATTTTCAAAATGTGCTGCATTTGCAGTTAATGACTTGAAAAAATCTTCATTATTAGTCGTATTCATACATTCAGCTGGAAGGAAAGAATTGTTTTCAATATCTTCAATTTCCATTTGATATCCACTTTCACGAATCAAGATTAATATTTTTCGAGCAACATCAACTCCAGATAAATCTATCTTTGGGTCAGGTTCTGTAAATCCTTGAAATCCAGCTTCTTTTACTACATCATGGAAATTATAAGTTTCGCTAAAATTATTAAAAATGAAGTTCAAACTTCCTGATAAAACAGCATTAATTCTATTGACTTTATCTCCTGAAGCAATCAAATGTTTTAAGGTATCAATGATTGGCAAACCAGCTCCAACATTCGTTTCGAATAGAAAAGGAGCATTGTATTTTCTGGACAATCTTTTTAAGTTACTATAGTTTTCATAAACTGAGGAACAGGCAATTTTATTACACGTTACCACCGCAATATTTTCTCTTAAATAATGTTCATAGGTTTGAGAAACACTTTCATTTGCGGTAATATCCACAAAAATACTGTTACGTAAATTAAGCTCTTTCACTTTTGAAATAAAGACTTCTTTATTGGCAACTTCTCCTTCATTTAAAGAGTTTTGCCAATCTTTTAAAGAAATTCCTTCTTCGTCAAAAAGCATTTTTCTTGAATTTGAAATCGCAATTACACGAAGGTTAATTTTTAAATTCTCTTTTAAAAATTTCTTTTGCTGGTTGATTTGCTCCATGAATTTTTCACCGACATTTCCAACTCCCATTACAAACAAATTTAACTGTTTGGTATTGTCTTCAAAGAAACGTTCGTGTAGCGTATTCAGAGCTTTCTTAACATCGCGTTCGTTAATGACCACGGAAATATTTCTTTCCGATGCACCTTGAGCAATCGCTCGGATATTGACATTGTTTTTACCTAAAGTGCTGAACATTTTACCACTTAACCCTTGGTGATTTTTCATATTTTCACCTACCAAAGCAACGATGCAAAGGTTCTTTTCAACAATACAAGGATCTATTTTGTTTTGAGCAATTTCCAGTTCAAATGCTTTATTGATAGACGTTTCAGCTTTATCAGCATCAGCATTTAATATTCCAATGCAAATAGAATGCTCAGAGGAAGCTTGCGTAATAAAAATCACATTGATACTTTCCTGAGACAATACTTCAAACAATCGTTTAGAAGAGCCCGAAACACCTATCATTCCAGAGCCTTCAAGCGTTATTAGTGAAATTTTATCGATGTGAGAAATCCCTTTTATTGGGTTTTCTTTACTTGTTACAGTAGCGGTAATTAAAGTTCCTGGTGCTTCGGGTTCGAAGGTATTCTTTATTAAAATTGGAATATTTTTCTTTAAAACCGGCTGAATTGTTGGCGGATATAAAACTTTAGCGCCAAAATGAGACAATTCCATTGCTTCTTGATAGGAAATCACATCAATCGGTTGGGCTTGTTTTACAATTTTTGGATTGGCAGTAAACATCCCATTGACGTCTGTCCAAATTTCGAGTTG
>CANHMG010000017.1 GCA_947461795.1 Flavobacteriaceae bacterium
GATGCGGAAAGTGTACTTTGGTTAGAGCAACATTTGGCACAATATGCAGGAACTGTTATAGCCGTAACGCACGACCGTTATTTCTTAGATAACGTAGCGGGTTGGATTTTAGAATTGGATCGAGGAGAAGGCATTCCGTGGAAAGGAAATTACTCGTCTTGGTTGGATCAAAAATCAAGTCGAATGGCATTAGAAGAAAAAGTGGCTTCGAAACGTAGAAAGACTTTAGAGCGTGAATTAGACTGGGTTCGTCAAGGTTCTAAAGGAAGACAAACCAAACAAAAAGCGCGTTTACAGAACTACGACAAATTGTTGAATGAAGATCAAAAGCAATTGGATGAGAATCTAGAAATCTACATTCCAAATGGCCCGCGTTTAGGAACCAATGTGATTGAAGCAAAAAATGTGGCGAAAGCTTTTGGCGATAAGTTGTTGTATGATAATTTGAATTTTACATTACCTCAAGCGGGAATTGTTGGAATTATCGGGCCGAATGGTGCGGGTAAATCGACGATTTTCAAAATGATCATGGGAGAAGAAAAACCGGATGGGGGAGAATTTGCAATTGGCGATACAGTAAAGATTGCTTACGTAGATCAAGCGCATTCGAACATTGATCCTAATAAATCAATTTGGGAGAATTTTTGTGACGGACAAGAACTCATCATGATGGGCGGACGTCAAGTCAACTCACGCGCTTATTTGTCTCGTTTCAACTTCGGTGGAAGCGATCAAAACAAAAAAGTCGGAGCACTTTCAGGAGGAGAACGCAACCGTCTGCATTTAGCGATGACATTAAAAGAAGAAGGCAACGTTTTGTTATTGGATGAACCAACGAATGATTTGGATATCAATACACTTCGTGCTTTAGAAGAAGGTTTGGAGAACTTTGCTGGCTGCGCCGTTGTGATTTCTCACGACAGGTGGTTCCTAGATAGAATCTGTACGCATATTCTAGCTTTTGAAGGAAACTCGGAAGTCTATTATTTTGAAGGTGGATTCTCCGACTATGAAGAAAACAAGAAGAAACGTTTGGGTGGCGATTTGACTCCGAAACGAATTAAATATAGAAAACTGATACGTAGTTAAAAAAAACGCTGGTTAATACCAGCGTTTTTTATTTTGTTTTGAATTGGCTGACTTTCTCGATTTGTGAGCGTCTCCACTTCGGTTAGAATTTTTTTGTGGTGCAGTTTCGGCTTCTGGACTTCCTTCATGCCAAGGATAAGGATGTTCAGAAATAGTAGTAACCTCTACTTTAATCAACTTCATGATATCTTTCCAATACGGTGCTTCGTCTTTGCTACAAAATGATATCGCGATGCCACCGTTTCCTGCACGTCCTGTTCTTCCAATACGGTGCACATAGGTTTCTGGAATATTGGGTAAATCAAAATTGATTACGTAAGGCAATTGATCGATATCAATACCACGCGCTGCAATATCAGTGGCGACTAAAACTCCCACTTCTTTATTTTTAAAGGCATCTAAAACACGTTGTCTAGCACCTTGTGATTTATCTCCATGAATGGCTTCAGCAGCAACACCATGCTTGCGTAGTGCTTTGACCACATTATCAGCTCCGTGTTTGGTTCTCGAAAATACCAATACATCGGATAATTTTTCATTGCGAATTAAATGGTATAATAAATTTCTTTTTTCGGTTTTGTCTACAAAGTAAACCCGTTGTTCTACATTTTCTGCCGTAGAAGAAACAGGAGAAACACTTACGGTTGCAGGATCTTTCAAAAACATTTCAGCTAATTCCCGAATAGCAATTGGCATGGTAGCTGAAAACAACAATGTTTGACGGTTGTTGGGAGTCAATTTGACGATTTTTTTTACATCGTTTACGAATCCCATATCCAACATTTGATCTGCTTCGTCTAAAACTAAAGTATGCAAATGATCTAAATTGATATATCCTTGTTTGTGTAAATCGAGTAATCTTCCAGGTGTTGCTACTAAAACATCGACTCCTTTTCGCAAGACATCGACTTGTGGGATTTGAGAAACACCTCCAAAAATGGTTAACTGAGTTAGATTGGTATATTTTCCGTAACGGTCAAAATTCTGGCCAATTTGAACTGCTAATTCTCGAGTTGGAGTAATAACTAAGGCTCGAATAACTTTGGCTTTATTGGAGGAACCCACCATTCGGTGTAATTGATGTATGATTGGGATAGCAAATGCAGCAGTTTTTCCTGTTCCTGTTTGGGCGCAACCGATTAAATCTCTCCCTGCTAAAACGATGGGAATAGATTGTTCTTGTATAGGAGTTGCTTCGATGTAGCCTTCTTCAAAAACGGCTTTTTGGATACTCTTCGAGAGTGATAAATCTTCAAATAACATATATAAGTAGTATAAAAATTTCAGAACATTAGGATTCTGAAAATCTCGACAAAGATAGGTTATTTAATCGAAGTGGGTTTTACTTCAGTAAAATTGACTTCCATAGCGCTTATAATACCATGCTTTGGGTCATTTGATTTCATAAAATCGGTAATTAAATAGCCAATTAATTTACCAATAAGATGATTGTTTTTTTCTTCTCCAAGGTCTGGTGCACCTTCACAAATATGTAGATAACTTGCATTTTGATTTTTTCCAAAATAATGTACAAATTGTCTTACTTGTTCCACTGAGAAACCGCTAATAGTCATGGCGCTACAAGCGATATTTGGAATTGAATCCAAATCTATTTCGATACCGTAGGGTTCTTCTTTGATGAAGTTATGAGCAACTTCTAATTCTCTTTCAAAGTTTTTAAATTTTCGAATACCAATTTCATCATACGTATTGTATCGCACCCGATTATGTAAGTTTTTTATTTTCGACAATACTTTTTTAGAAGTATAGTTTTCATGCAATCCAAAAATAAAATATTTGTGAAGGAAACCTTCTTCAAAAGCGTAGGAAAATCCATTACCACTATGTCGTCCTTCTAAAATCCGAAAATCGGAATGCGCATCAAAATTGATAGCATTAACAGGTTTCCCTTTGGCTAAAGCAGTTCCTTTAATATTACCATAAGAATTGTTATGACCACCACCAATAATGATAGGTATTTTATTTGCTTTTACAATAACTGAAATAATATGGGCAACTTCTTTGTCAATTTTAACTACAAGGTCGTTGAACTTTTTTCTATCGTTAATATTTTGATAGTCCAAACTTTTTGACTCTTCCATCTCTTCGGAAACATCCAATTGACCTAATACGATCAAGTCATTTCCTTTACAAAATTTATTGAATTGTATATTCGCAATACTTTTTATGGCACTATCCCAAGCTGAATCGGCACCAGGTCGACCATAATTTGCACGAACACCGATGTCTTCAGGTATTCCAAATAGTACATATCGAGCAGTACAATTTTTTAAAAAATCAGCAATAGCAGTTGTTTCTTTTGGGATGAGTATCATTTTCTCTCCAAATTTTACTTCACCACTTCTATGGTTTGTAATTTTAGCTAAATCAATACTTGTAAAACGAATTAACTTTTCCATAAAAAAATTTTAACACTCAAAAGTAATATAATAAGACAAATATTCTTTATAACCGGAAATATTATTATTTTTGCTTAAACAAAATATAAATTTATGGAAAATCAGAAAAGTAATTCAAATTTAAAAGCAGTTATTGCTATTCTAGCAGTACTTCTTGTAGGAAGTTTAGTGTATATTTTTAAAATGACTTCTGATGCAAAAGCACTTCAAACAGAATTAACCACTACAAAATCTGAGAAAGAATCTGTAATGAAAGATTTAGAAGAATTGAAAACGAGGTACGATGCAGCCATTGCGGAAAACACTTCAATGTCTGATGAATTAATTGCAGAAAGAGAAAAAATTGTGAATTTGATGGCTGATTTGAAAAAATCAAAAGGTGATGCTGCATCAATGGCAAAATACAAAAATCAATATATTGCATTAGAGTCTAAAATGAAAACTCTAATGGAAGAAAATGAAACCTTGAAAAAAGACAATACTAAATTGACTACGCAACGCGATAGTACTGTAGTTGTTTTAGGGGAATCAAGAAAATATAATGAAGTTTTGATGGGTCAAAATGAAGAATTATCTAAAACTGTTGAAGTTGCTCAAAAATTAACGGTTTCTAACTTAAAAACAGCCGCTTATAAATTAAGAAGTTCTGGTAAACAAATCGCTACAGAAAAAGCTGGAAGAGCAGATATTTTGAAAATTAGTTTTTCAATTAATGAAAACAAAGTAGCAAAACAAGGTGATAAAACGTATTATATTCAAGTAATTGATAGTAAAAATAATGTTTTAGGTGAAAAGAAAACGGAAGCATTTGGTTCGAATTCTTTAACGTATAGTTTTCAAACTACTGTAAAATATGAAAACAAATCGGTAGAAGTTACACAAGATTTACCCGGTAAAAATTTTGAAAAAGGAAGCTATTTCGTGAATGTCTTTGACAATGGAGAATTGGTTTCTAAGTCTAGTTTTAGTTTGAGATAGTCAACATCTAACAAATATAAAAGGAACTCAATTTGGGTTCCTTTTTTTATTAAATAACTTTTCCTTCAAGAATAACTTGATCAATTAAATGACTTCCGAATGCATAGGGTAATTGATAAATAGAGGAAATTGGTTTTGTAATAATCAGATTGGCTTTTTTTCCGATAGTGATACTTCCATGAGTTTGAGACAATCCCATTGCAAAGGCTCCGTTGATTGTAGCTCCGTTGATAGCTTCTTCAGGGGTCATTTTCATTTTAATGCAAGCAGTTGCTACTACAAAGTTCATGTTCCCAGATGGTGTTGACCCTGGATTAAAGTCGGTAGCTAAAGCTAAAGGCAAGCCTGCATTCATAATTTCACGCGCAGGAGTATAAGGAATACTCAAGAAATACGAACAGGAAGGAAGAGCCACAGGCATTGTTCCTGTTCCTTTAAGCGCTTCTATATCTTCAGGTTGCATCACTTCTAAATGATCAACGGAAAGTGCTTTGTTTTTTACGCCAATAGCAACGCCGCCAATAGCATTGAATTGATTGACATGAATTTTTGGAGTCAAGCCATGCTTTATACCACATTCCAATATCTGGTTTGTTTCCTCAACAGAAAAATAGCCAGTTTCACAAAATACATCAATATAATCTGCTAGTTTTTCTTGAGTAATTTGTGGAATCATTTCGTTCACTATCAAATCTACATAACCTTGGTGATTGTCTTTGAATTCCATTGGAAAAGCATGTGCTCCTAAAAAAGTTGCTTTGATGGCAATCGGATAGTTTTCGTGCAGTTTTTTAATAACACGCAACATTTTGATTTCGTCTTTCACTGTAAGACCATAACCAGATTTAATTTCAACAGCTCCAGTGCCTAAATGCATTACTTCTTCAAGTCGCACTTTTGACTGTTCGTATAAATATTCTTCGGAAGTCGTTTGTAGTTTTTTGGCGGAGTTCAAGATTCCACCACCGCGATTGGCAATTTCTTCATAGGACAATCCGTTGATACGATCGACAAATTCTTGTTCACGATTTCCTGCATAAACGATATGTGTATGACTGTCACACCAAGCTGGTAAAACCATTTTACCGAAAGCATCAATTATTTTTTCGGGATTGATTTCTGGACAATCTTTCATTTCACCATAATCTTTAATAAGATCATTTTCCAAAACTAAATAAGCATTTGCAATACTTGGAAGAGTAGCCATTGCAGAGCCAGAAACCTTGTCAATCCCTGTTTCTCTTATTTGAAATAACTCCTTGATGTTGATAATTAAGGTTTGCATAATCGAATTTTTGGTAAATGTAAATTGGAATTTTAAAAACTCCTATCTTTAGAACAAATTATTCTATATGAAGAGAGTGAAATATAAAAAAGTTAGAAATGTGCAGCCTAATTATTTTGAATATACAGGCATCCATACGACTGATCCCGTAGCAATGCAATTGTTTGTTTATGATGATGCAGGTTATGAGGAATATAAGAAAGTTTCCTTGCCTAGAGTTGAAAAAGAAATTCATGACGAATTACAAATAGAGGATGTAAAATGGTTGAACATACATGGTTTACATGATGTCGAATTAATTAAGCAAGTAGGAGAGATGTTGACAATCGAACCTTTTATCATCAGTGATATTCTCAACGTAGCACGTCGGAGTAAGATGGAGGAATTAGATCACGTATTGTTTTTTAGTATCAAATCGATACTTCCAGGAGAAGACAATGATCATGTACATGTTGAACAAATTAGCTTTTTATTAAAAGACAATTTATTGGTTTCCTTTCAAGAAAAGAAAAGTGACTTTTTTACGCATATTCGAGAACGAATTAAAACACATAGTGGTATAGTTCGAAAAAAACGTAATGATTATTTATTGTACTTACTTTTAGATGCTGTGATGGAGAATTTCTATATCACCATTGAATTTTATGAAGATATTATTGAAGATTTACTCATTGAATCTAAGACAAATGACAAACCAGATGTTTTAGTTCGAATTGAAAAATTTCGAGAAAATTTAAATTTCTTAAAACGATCTATTTTGCCTTTACGGGATGCTTTGTTTAATTTGAAAAGCGAGCATGATGAAGCTGATTATGATGGAATTGAAAAAGCGAATTATGGATTTTTTGCTCGTTTGCATCAAAAATCATTGGAGATTTTAGAGCAAATAGAATACGATATTACCAATTTAGATAGTGCCTCCAATTTTTATTTTTCCTCACAAAGTCATCGGATGAATGAAATCATGAAAATATTGACCTCCGTATCCGTAATCTTTATGCCATTAACATTTATTGTTGGAGTATATGGAATGAACTTCGATGTGATGCCAGAATTGCGTTTTAAATATGCCTATTTTATCGTAATGTTCATCATGTTTGCTTTGGTAGTTGGAATGGTGATTTATTTCAAAAAGAAGAAATGGTTTTAAACATATAAAGGTTGTTTTTTACAACTCATCGTCATAATTCTTCAATTGAGTTACTTTGTGTTTTGTAAATAAATTATCCAAAATAGATTTGCAGCATAAAACAAATCCTATGAAGACTATCTTTTTTACATTCACACTCTATTTTTTTACCACTTTTGTTTTTTCTCAAAGCACAATTTCGGGTAAAGTTCTCGATCACAAAGGGAAACCCGTTTCTGGAGCAAATGTCTACATAGATGGAACTTATGATGGAACTTCAAGCAGCGAAACTGGTGATTTTTCTTTTACAACCACTAGCAGTGGAAATCAAACTTTGGTGGTTAGTTTTCTTATTTACGAAACTTTTACAACCCTTATTGATGTAGCCAAATATCAAAATCAAACGATAAAACTTAGAGAAAGTGTCACCGCTTTAGATGCAGTTATCGTTACAGCGGGAACTATGGAATCGGGTGATAAAGCACGAGTTTCTGTTCTGAAACCACTAGATATTGTTACCACAGCGGGTTCGGCAGGAAATATTATAGCTGCCTTGCAAACTTTACCCGGAACAAATAATGTGGGTGAAGATGGACGATTGTTTGTTCGTGGTGGCGAAGCCGATGAAACCCAAACTTTTGTTGATGGGATTCGTGTAGCACAACCTTATGGTGCTGCAACCAATAATTTACCCACACGTGGTCGATTTTCTCCTTTTTTGTTTAGTGGTATTTCGTTTTCAACGGGTGGTTATTCTGCTGAATACGGTGAAGCTTTATCGAGTGTACTGTTGTTGAATACAATAGATGAACCTGATCAAAACAAAACAGACATTGCTTTTATGACGGTTGGATTGGGTTTAGGGCATACACAAAAATGGAAGAAAAGTTCCTTAAGTGTCAACACGGCTTATATAGATTTGGCGCCCTATCAAGTGGCTGTGCCGCAGGATGTAGATTGGAATAAGGCTTTCCAATCTTTATCGGGCGAATCAGTATATCGCTACAATTTTAACAATGGTATTTTTAAATTGTATGCCGCTTTTGATGCCTCTCGTTTCGATTTGAATCAAGAAAGCATCAATACTGTAGCCAAAACAAGAATCAATCTCAACAATAATAATTTGTATCTCAATTCATCCTACAAAGGTAATTTATGGGGTAATTGGCAGATGACAACCGGTGTTAGTTTTGGCTTTGGACAAAACAAAATCAAAATAAACAGCGATGATTTAGAAAATACTGAAAACGCAGCCCATTTAAAATTTAAACTAAGAAAAAGCTTTTCCGATCGATTCAAATTATCTTTTGGAACGGATTATTTTGTGACTCAGTTTGAGGAACAATTTGCTAACTTTAATTCGATTGGTTACAATTCTAATATCGCGGCATTCTATACAGAAGCGGATATTTTCTTTTCGAAAAAATTGGGTGCTAAAGTTGGTGTTCGACTTTCAAATAATGATTTGTTGAAAGAAACGGCGCTTTCTCCAAGAATTTCGTTGGCATATAAAGTGGCGAAATTCAGTCAATTTTCGTTGGCTTATGGTGATTTCTCTCAAATGCCCAATGTGAATTATTTGAAGTATTCTAAAGACAATCGTTTTGAAAGTGAAAAAGCAGCGCATTATATTTTAAATTTTCAATACAGTAGAAATAAGAAAACATTTCGTGCAGAAGGCTATTATAAATCCTATGATAACTTAGTGAAATACGATACGGAGAGTGCAAGCTTAGATTCTAACTTCTCCAATAAAGGAACTGGTTTCGCTCAAGGTATTGATTTGTTTTGGAGAGACGGTTACACCATCAAAAACTTAGAATATTGGTTGTCATATTCTTTCATTGATACAGAACGAGACTACAAAAATTTTCCCAAGCAAGCGACACCGAGTTTTGTAGCCGATCATACGATATCGTTTGTTACTAAATACTGGATATCTGACTGGAAATCTCAAATCGGGTTTACGCATAATTTCAGTACAGGAAGACCTTACAACAATCCTAATGAAAGTATATCTGATGCAACAAAATTTATGAATGGAAAAACCAAATCCTTTAATAATTTAAGTTTCAATTGGGCATATTTGTTAAGCCAACAAAAGATTTTGTACTTTTCAGTATCGAATGTCTTAGGAACTCAGAACGTATTTGGATATGAATATGCGCAGAATCCGGATTCGAACGGTGTGTATAATCGACGTGAAATTGTCCCGACTGCCGATCGTTTTTTCTTTGTTGGATTCTTTTGGACCATCAGCGACAACAAGAAAGACAATCAATTGAATAATCTATAGAATGCAAAACAATTCATCCTCAATTACCAACAGTTCAGTCAGTTTAAATTGAATAAGGAAACTAAGGAACATACATTTGTTCAAGAAATTATTACTAACTATTTAAAATAAAAAATTATGAAGAAATTAATTTTAATTGTAGCATTAATCATAACAGGATTAGCGCAAGCACAACAAGGAAGATTTGAAGAAGGAATGGGAAAAGCCATGCAACTTTGGAGAGAAGGAAAAGACAAAGAAGCTTCCGATATGTTCGAGAGAATCGCTTCGGCGGAAAAAACTAGTTGGTTGCCAAATTACTACGTAGCATTGGTCAACACAATAGCGTCATTTAAGACAAGAGACAAGGAAGTAGTCAGCGCACTTCTGAATAAAGCTCAAAATGCTTTGGATATTGAGTTTATTAAGGATCCAAATAATGTTGAATTATTAGTTATGCAAGCCATGATAGATACGGGTTGGGTGGTTTATGATCCGATGACCAATGGGATGAAACTCTCTGGTAAGATTATCGAAACGTACGGAAAAGCTTTAAAACTAGCTCCAGACAATCCAAGAGCAGTTTTTGGCAAGGCTGAATATGAAATTGGAGGCGCCAAATATTTCGGAACCGATACGAAACCAATGTGCGCTGAAATAAACCGATCCATTGACCTTTTTGGTAAATTTAAACCAGAAACACCATTCTCTCCAAATTGGGGTTTAGACAGAGCTCTTGAAGCTCAGAAAGAATGCAATAAGTAAAATTAATACACCAAGAAATGAGTATAGTCAAAAGATTAATCAAAGAAATACCACGAGGAATTATCATATCACTACTGATATTCTTGACACTTTTGATTTTAAGAGTAATCACAGGAAATACAGTTAGTTTTGATAGTGGTTTGGCCATCAACTTTGGGTATACGATGCTTTATTCTATGTCGTTGTACTTCGTCAATGCGGGCTTGTTCCTTTATTTGGATGAAGTTTACAAAAATGATCGTTTTACTAAGAAAAGACTCCTTGTCGGATTTCTATCTTCTTTTGTAATTTCAATTGCCATTATTTTCTTACTGAGAATTTTTGAAGATGTGCTTATTGAAGGAAGAACTTTCCAAGAGTTTACAGACCAAGAAAATGCAGCCAACTATTTGGTAGCTATCGTAATTACTCTTATTGTCACGTTAGCATTTCATGCCTTTCATTTCTACAAATCGTATAACGAGAATAGAGTTAAGGAACAAAAAGTAATTGCCGGAACTGCCAATGCCAAGTTTGAAAGTCTTAAGAATCAGATTGATCCGCATTTTTTGTTTAATAGTTTGAATGTTCTGAGTTCATTGATAGAAGAAAATCCAGAAAATGCGCAACGATTTACAACCTCACTGTCAAAAATCTATCGCTATGTGCTGGAACAAAAGGACAAAGAACTAGTCACTTTAGAAGAGGAGTTAGCGTTTGCCAAAACGTATATGAATTTATTAAAAATGCGTTTCGAAAACAGTATCAGTTACGAATTGCCTGAAAAATATGACTATCCAGAGGCGAAAGTAGTGCCTTTGTCACTGCAATTATTATTAGAAAATACGATCAAGCATAATGTGGTAAGTGAGCAAAAACCTTTGCATATCAACATTTATTTAGAAGATAATTATCTTATCGTTGAGAACAATCTTCAAAAGAAAGAAGTACTGCAAGACCGTCGAGGCGTTGGATTACAAAACATCGTAGATCGCTATGCCTTAATTTCTGAAAGAAAAGTACTTATTGAAGAGAACAATCATTTTTTTAAGATCAAAATACCGATTCTAACAAAACAAATTATATCAATGGAAACACAAGCTATATTTAATGAAAACACGGCGTATATCAAAGCAAAAGAGCGTGTAGAAAAGCTGAAAGGTTTTTATGGCAATCTAATCTCGTACTGTTGTGTTATTCCGGTTCTTATTTTTATCAACCTGAGCACTGGAGGCTTCCAATGGTTTTGGTTTCCGATGATGGGATGGGGAATGGGCGTTTGCTTTCACGCTTTTGACACTTTTGGATACGGGAAATCATGGGAAGACAAAAAGATTCAGCAAATTTTGAATAAGGAAAATTCGTCTAACACAAAATGGAATTAGTTATGGAACAATCAGAATACGAAAAATACCAAAGAGCAAAAGCGCAAGTCAAAGAAATTAAAGGCTTTTACAGTCACTTGTCATCATACGTCATTGTGATTGCGATTTTGATTTACATTAATTTAAAGTATAGTCCTGAATATTTGTGGTTTTTATGGACGCTTGTTTGTTGGGGAATTGGACTTTTATTTCATGCCATGCGAGTGTTTAACTGGTTTCCTTTTTTAAACAAAGAATGGGAAGAAAGAAAAATCAAACAGTTCATGGAAGAAGATAAAAACAAAAACAAATTCGAGTAATTATGGAAAATTTAGACGAAGTTCGCTATCACGAAGCGTTAAAAAGAGTCAAAAAAGTTAAAGGATTTTATACGCATTTGATTGTTTTTATCGTGATTAATAGTATGATATTGATTGTCAATTATCAAGAATTAGAGGTCAATGAAAGTTTTTTCCAATTTCGAGTATTTTCGACCTTTTTCTTTTGGGGAATTGGTTTGCTTGCCCATGGACTTTCCGTTTTCTTGCCGTCGATCGTTTTGGGGAAAGACTGGGAAGAGAATAAAATTAAGGAATTGATGGAGAAAGAGAAAAATAATCAATGGAAATAATCTCATCATGAACATCATCATCATCGAAGACGAAAAACCTGCAGCTAGACTCTTACAACGTAAAGTTGAAAAGTTAGGTTTGCAAATCACAACCTTATTGCATTCTGTGGAAGAATCAATTCATTGGTTTCAAAATAATGCGCATCCCGACTTGATTTTCTTAGATATTCAACTGTCTGATGGTTTGTCGTTTGAGATTTTTGAAAACATCGAGATCAACAGCGCTGTAATTTTTACAACCGCATATGATGAATATGCTTTGCGTGCCTTCAAGTTGAACAGCATTGATTATTTGCTAAAACCTATCGACGAAGATGATTTAAAAACGGCGGTGAATAAGTTCAAAGCTCGAAAAAGCAATACGCCTAATTTGTCGCTAGATTTTGAAATGATCAAAAAGATGTTGGTGAATCCAATCGATCGAACTTTCAAAAAAAGATTCACGATCAAAATGGGGCAGCAGCTCAAGATGATTACTATTGATGAGGTCGAATGTTTTTACAGTGAAAACAAAGGAACTTATCTTCATACTTTTGAGAATCGGAATTATCTTTTAGATGCGACTTTGGAGCAATTAGAAACCGAACTCGATCCACAAAATTTCTTTAGAGTGAGTCGAAAATTTATCATTCCTATGAAAGGAATTAAGGAAATTCAACTCCACAGTAACTCGCGTTTGAAAGTAATTTTACCTTCCTATAAAGAGGATGAAGTTATTGTTAGTCGCGAAAAAGTTGCTGATTTTAAACACTGGCTCGGCTAATTTTTATTTTATCAATGAATGTAAGTGAAATAGATTAAAACTCTTGTTTTTAATTATTTAAGTATATGGTATAGATTATATCTATGACGGTTTTTACTCCTTAAAGGCGGTTTTTCGGATGCCAATTATGACGATGATCAGTAAGGTGTAAATAATAAAGAAAGGAAGAATATAACCAATCAAACCCATCGGCAACATCAAAGCGATTATCAACAATTGAAATCCTAATCCATAAAGTGAAACCATCGTCATAAACCAATTCGAAAACGTTTTTACTTTATAGGCATTTGGGTCCAAAAGATGAATTACTTTGTCAAATCCACCATAAACTATGTTGTAAATTCCAAACAAAATATCCACTGATTTTTGACTTTCACCAGGTAAAGCAACTGGCGTTTTGTATTCGAAAATTTTACTCGTTCCATCTCCACCAACCGATCGAGTACGCAAAATCACATAGTAATAATTGTATAAAGTTCCTTGCAATTGAATTCCAATAAAAGCGAGCAACGCAATCAAAACACTCGATTGAGATACATAACAAATCGCCATCAGTAACATAAAGTTCAAAACAATATCGAACACACTATCCAAATACCGACCGAAATAAGACGGGGTTTTCTTTAATCGCGCCAATTCACCATCGGCCGCGTCAATGCCCGATTTCAAAATAATAAAGAAACTGGCCCAATAATAATACTGTACAAGAATGCAGTATATGGCAATCAAACCTGAAACACCAAAAAGCAAAGTAACATGAACAGGCGTAAATCGGGTATTTTTAAGCTGATTGGCGAGAAATCTTCCAAAAGACCTCCCATAATCCGATAAATCAAGAAATTGATCTTGAGCGGTAAGTTTTGACATTAAAAGGTACTCAATGGTACTGCGACAATATAGTCTGTTTTTATTTGGATAATCTGTGTAAAGTAAAAGTCATCGTGGCCAACAATAGAAAAGCAACTACTTGATGCGTCAAGCCCAGCCACATCGGAACGCCGTACAATAAAGTAAAAACGCCTAACGTAAATTGTAAAAAAACAATAACCACCAGGGCATTTAATCCGTTTTGTTGCTGCTTGGAAAGAAGGTGCTTTCTGCTTTTGAAATACAAAAACAAAATCAGCCCCACAACTACATATGCCATGGTTCGATGCACAAATTGAACACCACTTTTTCCTTCTGTAAAACGCAAGAACCAAGAGTTTTTCTCGAGTATAACACTTTCGTGCATCCACTGTCCATCACTCATCAACGGCCAATGGTTGTGAATTAATCCGGCGTTTAAACCGGCAACAAATCCACCGTAAATGATCTGAATTATCAAAAACACCAAAGCAATGCGTGCTATTTTTTTTAACGGAAGTATCGCTGCTGCTCTATTCGGGTAAATCAAATCCAACGCAACCCACAACGTATACGCAAAAGTGATAAAGGCAAAGGTCAAATGCAGTGACAATCGAAAGTGACTCACATCTGGATTGTCAATCAATCCGCTTTTTACCATAAACCAACCCAAAAAACCTTGAAATCCGCCCATTCCGAGCAAAATAATACATTTTTTGATAGTCGATTTATCTAATTTTTTTCGAGCCAAGAAATAAAAGAACGGCACGATAAAAACCAAACCAATAATGCGGCCGATAAACCGGTGAAACCATTCCCAGAAATAAATAAATTTGTAATCCGACAAGGTAAAATCGTTGTGAATATTGATTTTTAGATATTCAGGAAACTGTTTGTATTGCTCAAAAGTCTCTTGCCACTTAGCTTCGGTCAATGGAGGAAACGTGTCCGTAACCAAGTGCCAGTCCGTCATCGACAAGCCAGAATTGGTCAATCTAGTGATGCCGCCGACAATAACCATCACAAACACCAAAACACAACCTGTGAGTAACCAGAGAATGATCGACTTATTTTCTTTCTTCATTTTTAGGAGCTTTTTCCCGCTATCCGTTCCAATCTTTTTTGTTTTTATAACCCCAGCAGTCGAGGGGCTTTTTGGAAAAACAAAAAAGGATTTCCACTATTATCGGGGCTATGGAATGTTATTTTTCAGCTGCGAATTTAAGGTAAATACACAAATTATTTTTCTCAACAATCATTAATCTTTAATCCAATTTTTTGTGCTTTGTGGAGCATAAAGACATACGCAGCATCGTATTCGTTTGGAATTTCACCTTCAAGTATTGCTTCCTTGATCGCTTCTTTCAAAACACCGATTTCTCGTGACGGCTTCAAGTTGAATAAGGCCATAATTTCTTCACCGGTGATTGGCGGTTGGAAATTTCGGATGTTATCGCGTTCTTCAACTTCCACTATTTTCTTGCGAACCACTTCAAAATTAGCATGGTATTTCTTGAATTTTGCAGGATTCTTAGTCGTAATGTCCGCTTCACACAAGGTCATCAAATCTTCTACGTCTTCTCCAGCATCAAAAATCAAGCGTCTCACTGCGGAATCGGTGACCAAGTCTTGTGATAATACAATCGGTCTTGAACTCATAATAACCATCTTCTGCACAAACTTCATCTTTTGATTGAGTGGCATATGCAAACGCTCAAAAATTTTCTTAGCCATTTTTCCGCCCAGAAACTCGTGTCCATGGAATGTCCAGCCCAATTTCTTGTCAAAGCGTTTGGTTGGTGCTTTTCCGATGTCGTGCATCAACGCCGCCCAACGCAACCAAACATCGTTAGTATTTTTGCAGATATTGTCAACTACTTCAAGCGTATGGTAAAAATTGTTTTTATGGGTTTGCCCTTCAATTTCTTCCACCTGATTCAAAGCAGTCAATTCAGGTAAAATAATCGATAGTAATCCGGTCTTATACAACAATAGAAATCCAACAGAAGGTTGATCCGTGCTCAGAATTTTATTCAATTCTTCGACGATTCGCTCGCCTGAAATAATCTTTATTCTTTCTTTGTTTCTTTCGATGGAAGCCAAAGATTCACCTTCGATTTCAAATCCCAATTGATTGGCAAATCGTATCGCACGCAACATCCGAAGCGGGTCATCGGAAAAGGTAATATCGGGATTAAGAGGCGTTCTTATAGTTTTCTTTTGCAAATCCAAAAAGCCATTAAAAGGATCAAGTAAATCACCGTAAGTTTCTGAATGTAAAGACAATGCTAGCGCATTTATTGTAAAGTCTCTTCGGTTTTGATCGTCTTCCAAAGTACCATTTTCAACTACGGGATTTCTACTTTCAAAATGGTAACTCTCTTTTCTGGCGCCAACAAATTCGATATCGGTATCTTGAAAACGTAACATTGCGGTTCCATAATTTTTGAAGATTTGAACTTTCGGTTTTTTGGGAAGTAGCTCAGAAACCTTCAATGCCAATTCGATGCCGCTACCTATCGCAACAATATCGATGTCTTTCTTGAAGTCACGTTGCAAAATGTAATCACGCACAAACCCGCCAATGACATAACTTTCAATATTAAGTTCATGTGCAGCTTTTGAAACAACTTCAAAAATCGGGTGTTGTAAAGAAGATTTATAATTCACTTTCATTAACGTCGTATCACTTTTACTTGCGAATCATTTGTCAATTTGATAATTGTAGAAGGTTTTCCTCCAATTTTTTCGCGGTTCAAATTTACAACATAGTCCACACCTTTTATAATCTCTGGGTTGATTTCTTTAAAGGATTGCGGAGTTGGTTGCCCAGAAATATTCGCTGAAGTAGAAACTAAAGGCTTTTTCATGCGTTCCATCAATTTGAAACAAAACGGTTCTTTGACGATTCGGATTCCCAAAGTTTTGTCAGTTGCGATTAAATTCGGTGCAACATTTCTCGGATTATCTAAAATTAAAGTCGTTGGTTTCTCAGACAAATCGATGATTTGCCAAGCAACTTCTGGAATTTCTTTAAAGACATTGTACATCATTTTTTCACCATTCATCAAACAAATCATACTTTGTGTCTCTGCTCTTTGCTTAAGCGCATAAATTTTCGCTACAGCTTCTGAATTAGTGGCATCGCAACCAATCCCCCAAACGGTATCAGTAGGATAGAGAATAATGCCGCCGTTTTTGATGACTTCGTAAGCGTTGTGAACTTCAAAGTTGATATCCATTATTTTTTTTTTGCAAAGATATTTATTTGAAAGAATAAAAAGACACTAAACTAGAATCTTAAAAATGAATAATAGTTTTAAGTATATTTGCTTTTTAAAATATATTGAAATGCTAAATAATAAATCGATTTTAATTACAGGCGGGACAGGTTCTTTAGGAAAAGAATTAACCAAAACTATATTGAAAAATTGGCCGGATCTAAAAAGATTGGTTATTTATTCACGAGATGAGCAAAAGCAATATCAAATGGCACAAGAGTTCCCCGAATCAGTATATCCAGCAATAAGATATTTTATCGGAGATGTAAGGGATTTAGAGAGAATGAAACGCGCTTTTAATGGAATTGATTATGTTATCCATGCGGCAGCGATGAAGCATGTTCATATTGCGGAATACAATCCAGATGAATGTGTGAAAACTAATATTGGTGGCGCAGATAATGTAATTAAAGCGGCATTGTCTTCTAATGTTTCTAAAGTTGTAGCACTTTCAACGGACAAAGCATGTGCTCCGATAAACTTATACGGTGCTACTAAATTAACGTCTGATAAACTTTTTATTGCAGCCAATAACATCAAAGGAAATCAAGATATTAAATTCTCGGTCGTACGATATGGTAATGTTATGGGATCAAACGGTTCTGTAATTCCCTTTTTTATTAACAAGAAAAAAGAAGGTGTATTGCCTATTACAGACCCTAATATGACTCGATTTAATATATCACTTGAAGAAGGAGTAGATATGGTACTTCATGCATTATTCACAGCATGGGGAGGCGAATTATTTGTGCCCAAAATTCCGTCTTATAGAATATTAGATGTTGCTGAAGCAATTGGTCCTGAATGTGAGCATAAAATATGTGGAATACGTCCAGGAGAAAAAATTCATGAAGAAATGATTACTTCATCCGATTCGTTTACGACATATGATTTAGGGAAATATTATGTTATTCTTCCTCAAGTAACCAATTGGAATTTGAATGAATATATTAAAAAGTTTGATGCGAAATTAGTACCACAAGGATTTAATTATACTTCAGGAGAAAATACGGATTGGGAAACTGTGGAAGGATTGCGAGCATTAATTAAAAATCATGTAGACACATCATTTTGCATTTAAAATAATATGGAAAATAATAATTTAGTGCTTTTAAAAAAGAATGGCTGGCTTTTAATTAAAAATTTTTTTGATTCAGACTATTGCGACAACTTAAGAGAATCGTGTTATAAATCTTCAACATCTGGTTTAGATGGAAAAGATTTATTGTCAAATAACAATTTAAATTTTTTGTTTTTTAATGAAAAACTGATGGCTTTATTAACAGATTTAATTGGAGAAAAACCAGTATATTTTGGAGACAGTAGTTATCAAATTGCAAGTATAAATGGTGGGATTGCCACAGGTTTTCATAAAGATTGTATTGATCGAAATAACCCAAAAGGTTTAGATTGGGATAAAGATTATTCATTAATAAGAATCGGAATTTATTTGCAAGACCACAAAAATTATTCTGAAGGTTTGATAGTAAGAACAAATTCCCACCATACAAATGATTTAAATAAAGGAAAGAAAATAAATGTTCCCTCCGAAAAAGGTGATTTGATCATTTGGTATCTTACTACTACACATTCTGGAAATGCCAAGAGATTAAAAGGAACAGATGCTAACTTATTTATGAATGATTCTTTAAAGAAAAATATTCTTGGCAAAATTTATTATAAAGTATTGTACAAATTTGTTCAGCCTTCACAAAAAGACAGAGTTGCTTTATTTGCAACATTTGGGAAAAATGATGTACATTTAGATAGAATCATCAAGTATTTAAAACATAGATCTTATATGGTGTCTAGTTGGAAAAATGAGAATTATAATTCCGATATTTTAAAAAAAATAAAGCAACAAAATTTATTAGAAGTGAGAGAAATGAAGATTGAAGTAGATTCTATTGATACAGAAAATTTTGTGGAATACAATTTTGTAGACTTCAAAAAATTTAATATTTAAGGAATGAAAAACATACCTTACGGAAAACAAAATATTACAGACGAGGATATTCAAGCCGTTGCCTTTGCATTGAAAGGTGATTTTCTAACTCAAGGACCAACTATTTTAGCTTTTGAAAATGCATTTGCAAACTACATTGGTTGTACGTATGCAGTCGCAGTTTCTAATGGAACTGCAGCGCTACATTTATCAGCATTAGCGCTTGGTGTAAAAGTAGGCGATAAGGTAATTACAACGCCTTTGACTTTTGCTGCTTCTGCGAATTGTATTCGTTATTGCGGTGGAGAAGTAGTTTTTTCTGACATTGATTCGGATACTTATTTATTAGATATTGATAAAGTAGAAGCCCTTTTAAAAGCATCTCCAAAAGGAACATATAAAGGGATTGTACCAGTTGATTTTGCAGGAAGAGCTGTCAACTTAGAAGCTTTTAGAAAATTAGCAAACGAATATGATTTGTGGATTTTAGAAGATTCGTGTCATTCTCCAGGTGGTTTTTTTAAGGATAGTTCTGGAAATAATCAGAATTGTGGTAATGGGAATTTTGCGGATTTGGCTATATTTTCATTTCATCCTGTGAAGCATATCGCTACAGGTGAAGGCGGTATGATTACTACTAATGATGAAAAATTATATAAAAAATTACTCGAATTGAGAACTCATGGAATTACTCGTGACACTTCCATTTTTAAAAATTCCATAGAGTTTGCTTCAGGACAAGCTGTTGAAGAAAATGCTTCTTATCCAGGTTGGTATATGGAAATGCAAACATTAGGATATAATTATCGTTTTACAGATTTTCAAGCAGCACTAGGAATCAGTCAATTATCTCGAGCAAGCCATGGATTAGATAGAAGAAAAGCAATTGCAAAAAAATACGAGATTTCCTTTGCAAATCAAAATTTCATAAAAGGTCAATCAGGATTTGTTGAAGGTCATGCCTATCATTTGTATATTATTGAAATAGAAAATAGACTTGAATTATACAATTTCTTACGTGAACATAAAATATTTGCACAAATACATTATATTCCGTGTCATTTGATGCCATATTATAAAGAATTAGGTTGGAAAGAAGGAGATATGCCAATAGTTGAAAATTATTACAAACATTGCATAAGTTTGCCCATGTATCCAACTTTGACGGATTTAGAACAAGATTTTGTTATTGAAAAAGTGCTCTCTTTCTTAAATAAATAAATGTGAAAAACAAACTTGTCTTGGGGACAGTGCAAATGGGTTTGCCATACGGAATCAATAATTCAGTGGGAAAAATTTCATTTGAAAATAGTTGTCAGATATTGTCTAAAGCCTTTGATTTAGGTATTTCTACATTAGATACTGCCGAGGCGTACGGAGACGCACACCGTGTTATTGGAGAATTTCATAAAGCAAATCCAATGGTTAAGTTTGACATTATCACAAAAATCCCACATGATATTGACGACCTCAAAATCGAAGAAAGAATAGCAAAGTATTGTCAGGAATTGCACGTCGATTATTTGGAGGTTCTTATGTTTCATTCCTTTGATTCATATCAGAATAATCAACAACTAATGGTCATGTTGAACAAAATAAAAAGCCAAGGACTAATAAAGAACATTGGCGTTTCAGTATACACCAATGACCAAATAGAATCGTTGTTGGAGGATGATTTAATATCAGTTATTCAAATGCCATTTAATCTTTTGGACAACGAATCAATTAGAGGCAATCTCATGCAAAAGCTAAAAGATAAAGACAAAGAAATTCATACGCGGTCGGCATTCTTACAGGGTTTATTTTTTAAAGATAATTCTAGCAACAATGTTATTGCGCAGCAGTTATCGAAGCAATTGTTGGCGATTAAAACGGTAGCAAATGAAGAACATATTAGCATTGCATCATTAGCGCTGGGTTATTGCGTAGCTCAAAAGAATATAGATCAAGTGCTGATTGGCGTTGATTCTGTCGAACATTTAATTGATAATGTAAAAGCTGCGGATTATCAAATTCGAAAAGAAGTAACGGAAAAAATAAATGCAATACGAGTTGACAATGTAGATCTATTAAACCCATCACTATGGAACTAAAAACGATACTCATCACACAAGCTCGCACGGGAAGCACACGACTTCCTGGAAAGGTTTTAATGGAAGTTGATGGGAAGTCTTTGCTTCAAATTCATCTAGACAGACTAAAGAAATGTCATAAAATATCGAAGATAATTGTTGCAACAACAGAGAATGAGGAAGATCAAGTCATATTTGATAAAGCCACAGAATGGGGATTCGAATCCTATCGCGGTTCGGAGTCCGATGTCCTAGACCGTTTTTATCAATCGGTGAAAGATCAAAATCCCGATTGGATTGTACGTGTTACATCGGATTGCCCGTTAATTGACCCGGAATTGGTCGATCAGGTTGTTGCTTTTGCTCAGGAAAATGATTGTGATTACGCTTCTAATGGACTTATCGAAAATTATCCAGACGGACAAGATGTCGAAGTTTTTAAGTTTTCTGCTTTGCAATTGGCGTGGGAGCATGCAAAATTAAATTCGGAACGAGAGCACGTTACTCCATTCATTAGAAACAATTCTGATTTCAAGGATGGAAATCTATTCAAAGCACTAAATTTTGCTTGTCCAGCTGATTTCTCTACAATTAGAATGACGGTAGATGAGCCAGTCGACTTCGATTTGATTGAAATTTTAATTCATAAATTAGGAACTGAACAATCGTGGTTAACTTATACGAAATATATTATTGAGCACAATTTAGGCAAGTTAAATGATCAAATAATAAGAAACGAAGGCTTGTTAAAGTCATTAAAAAACGACTAGTCATGGGAAAAGGACAAGAATTATATAAAAAAGCGAAAACGTTAATTCCAGGTGGAACCATGCTGCTTTCCAAAAGACCTGAGATGTTTTTACCAGACCAATGGCCCTCTTATTTTTCTAAAGCAAAAGGCTGTAAAGTTTGGGATTTAGACGGAAGAGAATATCTCGATATGAGTATCATGGGAATTGGAACCAACACACTTGGTTATGGCAATGACGAAGTAGACGCGGCAGTAATGGAAACCGTTAAAAACGGCAATATGAGTACGCTAAATTGTCCAGAAGAAGTTTACCTAGCGGAAAAATTAATGGAGATGAATCCATGGGCGGATATGGTTCGTTTTGCGAGAAGTGGTGGAGAAGCCAATTCAATCGCCATTAGAATTGCTCGTGCCGCATCAGGTCGTGACAAAGTTGCCATTTGTGGCTATCATGGATGGCACGATTGGTACTTGTCTGCCAATCATAACGAAGGCGATGAATTATCTGGACATTTACTTCCTGGATTAAGCCCAAATGGTGTTCCTAAAAACTTGAAAGACACGGTCTATCCGTTCAATTATAATAATTACGAGGAATTACTTGCTATCGTTGAAAACAATGACATTGGTGTCATTAAAATGGAAGTGGTTCGGAATTTTGGTCCCGAAGATAATTTTTTGCATAAAGTTCGAGCGTTGGCCACTGCAAAAAATATTGTTTTGATTTTTGATGAATGTACTTCTGGATTTAGAGAGACTTTTGGTGGTATTTATCAAAAATACGGCGTTGAGCCCGATATGGCAATGTACGGTAAAACCATCGGTAATGGCTATGCATTGACTGCGGTTGTTGGAACCAGAGCTGTGATGGAAGCTGCACAAAATACCTTTATCAGTAGTACATTTTGGACAGAGAGAATTGGACCAACGGCTGCATTAGCGACGTTGAAAGTAATGGAACGAGTGAAATCGTGGGAAACCATTACGGAGATGGGAAATAAAATGCGAAATGGATGGCAAAAGTTAGCAGACGCTCATCATTTAAGCATTAATATTTCTGGTATTCCAGCATTAAGTACCTATAGTTTTGCCAGCAATGATGCGATGGCTTATAAAACTTTGATCACGCAAGAAATGCTAGAAAAAGGATTTTTAGCCAGCACAAATTTCTACGCTTGCACAGCTCATAACGATGCCAATTTAGAATTGTATTTTGAGGCACTAGATGACGTATATCAACTGATCGCACAATGCGAAAAAGGAAACTTGCAAATCGAAAATTTGCTAAAAGGCCCAATTTGTCATGGTGGTTTTAAAAGATTGAATTAAATTATGAGAAACTACATTTGTTTGTCTAAATCGGTTTTTGAAGAAAATTCGTTTGCTTTGGTTCCCATTCGGGACGAGGATAAGTACGAAATCTTAGAAATGCGAAATGAACAAATGTATCATTTGAGACAATCTAAGCCTTTAACGGAGGAAGATCAGGAGTTCTATTTTAGAAATGTTGTGTCGAAATTATTCGAAAATGACCAACCCAACCAATTGCTTTTTTCATTGCTAAAAGACAATAAATTTGTAGGTTATGGCGGGCTAGTTCATATCAATTGGATTGATCGAAATGCAGAGATTTCGTTTATAATGAAAACAGAATTAGAGAAAGAAAATTTCGAATATTTCTGGAAAAACTACCTTTCATTATTAGAAAGATTGGCTTTCAAAACACTTAATTTTCATAAAGTATTCACCTATGCATTTGATTTAAGACCGCATCTATATACAGTTTTAATGTCATGTGGTTTTGTAGAAGAAGCTAGATTAAAAGAACATTGTTTCTTTGAAAATAAATTTATAAACGTAGTAATTCATTCCAAAATAAATATTTCATGAGCAATATTAAATTAATTAGATTAGAAGAAGAAGACTTAGAACTGGTTAGAAATTGGAGAAACAGTGAAGATGTTGCAAAATACATGTATACCGAAAATAGTATTACTGAAAAAGAGCAATTAAATTGGTTTAATAGTATTAAAAATGAGTCCAATTGTATTTATTGGATAATCGAATATAATGATAAAAAGCTTGGATTAGCTAGCTTAAATGGAATTGATAAAACCCTGCAAAGTTGTTATTGGGCTTTTTATTTAGGAGATAGCTCCGTTCGAGGAGCTGGAATAGGAGCTAAAATTGAATACAATGTTATCGAATACGTATTTTCTGAATTAAAGTTAAATAAGCTTAGATGCGAAGTTTTTGTTTCAAATGATAAAGTAATAAAAATGCACGAAAAATATGGCTTTAGAAGAGAAGCATATTATAGAGAACATTGTATAAAAGGAAACGAGAAATTAGATGTTGTTGGTTTGGCATTATTAAGATCTGACTGGGATCAAATTAAAGAAATGATTAGGAGTAAAATTTATGGAAATTAATATTGAAATTGGTACTGAATATAATTATAAATTTAGATTTCATCAAGACGATGTAATTAATTTTGCAAAGGCTACTGGTGATAATAATCTAATCCATTTAGATGAAGAATACGCTAAGACTACTCTTTTTGGGAAAAGAATTTTGCATGGATTTCTAGGAGGGAGTGTTTTTTCAAAAGTTTTTGGGACTCTATTTCCTGGGAATGGGACTCTATATTTAAAGCAAAACATGTCATTTTATAAACCGATGTTTGTTGAAACTGATTATGTTGCTATATTTAAAGTCATAGAAATTATTTCAGAAAAGAATAGAGCGGTTATTACAACAGAAATTTTCGATAGTAATAATAATTTAATTATAGGAGGAGAAGCTCTAATTAAACATTTTAGTATTAAATGAAAATAGGAAATTTTTTAATCAATAGTGAAAGCAGCGTTTTTATCATTGCAGAACTTTCGGCCAATCATAACGGCAGTCTAGACAATGCAATTGCCACTATTAGAGCAGCAAAACGAGCTGGAGCAGATTGTATTAAATTGCAAACGTACACGGCCGACACTATTACTTTAGATTCAGATCAAGAAGATTTTTTGATTAAAGGTACCATCTGGGATGGTCGAAAGTTGTACGATTTATATCAAGAAGCCTATACACCATGGGAATGGCATGAAGAACTCTACCGCGTTGCCAAAGAAGAAGGCCTCATTTGTTTTTCTTCTCCATTTGATAAGACCGCTGTAGATCTTTTGGAAAGTTTAGATTCACCAGCTTACAAGATCGCGTCCTTTGAGATCACTGACATTCCACTGATTGAATACGTTGCATCAAAAGGGAAACCCGTAATCATTTCAACAGGAATTGCAAGAGAAGAAGATATCGAGTTGGCACTTGATGCTTGTCACAGAATGGGGAATTATGAGGTGGCATTACTAAAATGTACTTCGAGTTATCCGGCTCCTATAGAGGAAGCGAATATGTGTATGGTTAGGGATTTAGCTACTCAATATAATGTTATTTCAGGTTTGTCAGACCATACTATGGGTTGCACTGTGCCAATTGTAGCTACCGTTTTTGGAGCAAAAATAATCGAAAAACATTTTATTATTGATCGTTCGATTGGCGGTCCAGATGCCTCTTTTTCGATGAATGAAACAGAATTTACCGAGATGGTAAAAGCGGTTCGGGAAGCAGAGAAAGCCATTGGTGTAGTTGATTATAATTTAACTGAAAAGCAAGCTAAAGGGAGAGATTTTAGTCGATCGCTATACATCGCAGAAGATATCAAAAAAGGAGAGGAATTTACCGAAAAAAATCTTCGTTCAGTGCGACCAGGATTTGGTTTGCATCCCAAATATTTGAATGAATTGTTAGGAAAAACAGCTTTGGAAGATATTACTAAAGGAGCTGCAATGCAATTAAATTTTGTAAAAAATAATAAGTAAATATGAAAATTGTAAAAAGTATTGTACCACCAATATTTATAATTCTTATAAATAGGTTATTTCCAGGATTAGATAAATTTTTAAAATTGCGGAAGATAAAGAGAAGATTGAAACGAAGAAATCAATTAAATCTAGTTGAAAAATCATTTGAATTAAAAAACATTCATAGTAAAGATCGTATTTTTATTGTTGGAACTGGTCCGTCAATAAAAAATCAAAATTTATTGTATCTAAAAGATGAAATAGTTATTGGGATGAATGAATTTTATTTACATCCACAAATAGAACAAATTAAGCCTAAATATAATATTTATACAGGATATTCTATTCATAAAGAGACAGTTAGTTATGAAACAGCAGTCAAAAGTTATACTTCATTTGAAAAAAATTTAAAATTAACAGGAGGCACTGTATTATTACCTATATGGGATTTCGATTTTTTAAGTAAAAACGGACTAATGAAAGATGAAACCCTAAGCAAATATTATTTTAATTATGTTCTTCTTCCTAAAGATTTGGATCAATTCCAATTTGATTCATTGTATGCAAGTTATGGTGGGCAAAATTCTGCTATATTTTCAATATGTTTGGCTATGTTTATGGGGGCTAAAGAAATTTATCTTATAGGACTAGATCATGATTGGATACTTTCCTATTATGATAGAGAACAGGCACATTTTTATGATGATGAGAAAAGTCCAATATATAAAGATCAAAAAGCAACATTTAATCGTAATTTATTAAAAGATTATTTTTACCCTTATGTAAAGATTTTTGAACAATATGAAGCTCTTGAAAAGTACGCTAAAAACCATGATATAAAAATAATCAATTTAACAAATAAAGGTCTGTTAGATGTTTTTGAAAGACAGGAATATGAAAATTTTTTCAATAAAAATAAATAGTATTTATTTTTAGAAATTTAATATTAGGTATTATGAAAAAAATAAAATGGATTTTTAGTAAATTAATTTTTGGAAAAAAACATCCTATTACTATAAAAATAGAAAATCAAATAATAAATGAAAAATTATTTAGAGAAAACAGTATAAAAGGAAAAAACTCCAAACTCTATCGACCTTTTAGAGTAACAAATTCTGAAATTGGGGATTATACATATATAGCTGAGAATTCTATTATTGGAAATACAAAGATTGGAAAATTTTGCTCTATTGGACCCAATTTAATTTCAGGTTGGGGATTGCATCCAACAAATGGAATTTCAACCCACCCAATGTTTTATTCAACAAAGAAACAAAACGGAATGACTTTATGTAATTCCGATAAATTTGAAGAAGTTAAACCAATTGAAATTGGGAATGACGTTTTTATAGGCATGAATGTAACAATTCTTGACGGAGTAAAAATAGGTGATGGCGCTGTAATCGGAGCTGGAACTGTTGTTTCAAAAGACGTTCCTCCTTATGCAATAGCAGTGGGTTGCCCAATAATTATTAAAGGCTATCGTTTTGATGATGAAACTATTCAGAAGTTTTTGGAAATTAAATGGTGGAATTTCGATGAAAAACAATTGCAAGAAGTAGAAGAAAATTTCTTTAACGTTAAAAACTGGTTGAAAAATAGAGAAGCAAAATAAAATATGAAATATCAAATTTTATTATAAATACAAACAAAAGAGGAATGAATATCAAAATAGAGTCGCTTTAAAAAGGTATAAAAAACGTCAACTTTATGATCAAAATTTCAATAATTACAATTAATTATAATGATGAAAAAGGTTTGAAAAAAACCTTGCTAAGTGTTTTTAATCAAACTTTTCAGGATTTTGAATTCCTCATAATTGATGGCGGAAGTACCGATGGGAGCAAAGCATTGATTGTTGAAAATGAAGCTAAAATCAAGTATTGGGTTAGCGAAAAAGACCATGGAGTTTTTCATGCCATGAATAAAGGAATTGCTGCTGCAAAAGGCGAGTTTGTCATTTTTATGAATAGTGGTGATATATTTAATTCTAGTAGAGTACTCGAAGAAATTGTTCCGGAACTACATACTAATTACGATATTTATTATGGAGATAACTATAAAGAAAGCCCTAATTCGAAACGCTTAAAAACCTATCCTGAAAAGTTGTCTTTTTCGTTTTTTTATACGAGTTCTATAAATCATCAATCTACTTTTATAAGAAAATCATTGTTCGATGAGCATTTTTTTTATAACGAAAATTTTAAAATTGCTTCCGATTGGGAGTTTTTCGTATATGTAATTTGTCATGAAAATGTTCCCTATAAATACCTAAAAAAGACAATTGCAATTTATGATTTTACAGGAATTTCTTCTAATCCCAAGTTTGCTGATTTGTTTCAAAAAGAAAAATTGCAATCGATGCAAAAATATTTTCCATCTTTCCTAGAGGATTATCAAGAAATAAATGAACTCAATTCAAAGCGATTCCTTCAATTCCAATATATTAAGAAGTATCCAATAGCATGGAAAACCCTAAAAGGTTTTATCAGTTTTGTTTTGTTTTTTTTACCAAAAATGCCAAAAAAATAAAGTCTGTTACGTTTAAATTCAGCTAAATAATCATGAAAAAAATACATGTCGGGTTTTTATTATCGTATGATTATGAATTATTGAAACACTCATTACCTCCTGTTTACAAAACAGCTGATAGAATATTTTTAGCTGTAGATAAGGATTTGAGAACTTGGAAAGGTCAAAATTTTACAGTAGATCCAAGTTTCTATAAATGGTTAGAAGAGTTTGATTTAGAAAAAAAAATTGAGATTTACAAAGACGATTTCTATGTGGCTGAGCTTTCTACTATTGAAAATGACACTAGAGAAAGAACTATGCTCTCCCAAAAAATGGGGATTGGAAATTGGCTAATTCAAGTAGATTCTGACGAGTATTTTATTGATTTTGAAAAATTTGTTGCTGATTTGCGAAAATATGATTCGTATTTAGATTCCCCTGAAAAGAATAAAATTCAAATCTTCGCTTTTTGGTTAATCATTTATAAATATACGGAAAATGGTATTTTATATATAGACAAACCACAGAAGTCGGTCTTTGCAACAAATTATCCTAATTATAAACTAGCTAGACGAACAAACGAGCGTGTCATTTATTTAGACAGTATGGTCTTGCACGAATCAGTTGCTCGTAGTGAATCTGAATTGCGATTTAAATTGGAGAATTGGTCTCATAATATTGATGTAAATAAAGATTTCCTCAACAAATGGATTGCCGTTGATGAAACCAATTATCAAACGATGACAGATTTTTATTATATAGAACCCGAACGATGGAAAAAACTGAGTTATTTTCCAACTAAAAAAATTGAAGAAATTAAAAATTTTGTCTCAGGTTCAAAGAATTTACAAATTTCTAGAAGCTTCATTATGCTTAAAAATTTTGGGCAATGGTTTAAATTCCTTTTCAAATAGAATTTATTTTTTTACTTTATAAAATCGATTCATTTCTTTTAGTTCTTTAGAAACCAAATCAAAATTTGTTTTAGAATCGTCTAGTATATTCAATTGTTTATCAGTAACATCAAATAGACCAGAAGGATAAACGTTGGTGATTTGTCGTTCTTCTATGATAGCAAATCGTTGATTGTACCCGCAAACAAAACTTGTACGAGAAATTGGGTTGAATAAATCATGCCCGAAACTATAATCAAAACTATCATTCTTTACACCAAGATAATTTTTCATAATTGTAGGTGCAATGTCGTAATGCAAGGTTTTTTGGGTATAATTTTTAGGTTTTTTTGTGGCGTCAAAAAACATCATTGGGACTTCAATTTGATATTTTGAAAAATTTCCTCCATGTTGCCAATAGCCTTTTTTATTATCATTAAATTCTTGACCATGATCTGTTGTTATAACAATAATGGTATTTTCTAATACACCTTTTTCTTCCAATTGTTGCAACACTTTTCCAATTAAGCCATCAATAAAGTGCAATGAGTTTTTATAACGATTGATAAGCATAGCTGGATTGTAATCATCATCCAAATCTAAATAATTCATTTCTGGAAGTGATGGGTTGAATGCTAATTTATAGTTGTCAGGATAATCAAATCCATGAGCAGCATCGTAAAATAAAAATCCGAAAAATGGCTTTTTAGAATTTAATTTATCAAAATTTGTAAGCCATTCGGTATTAATTTCTATATCTCTATCAGAACATTTTTCTGATTTAGAGGATAATCTAAGATTTGGAATTGAAGCAAATACATTTCTATAAAAAGGTGGGTTTTCTAAGTTTGAACTACTCAAAATAGACATTTGATAGCCTTGTTTTTGCATTTCAGTTATCATTACGGGAGCAATTTGTTGTCCTGTAAACGTATCAAAATAAGTGGCTGGAATACCATAAAAAATAGAGAAAACTCCTCCTGTAGTCATGTTTGAACCACTAAAGTGATTCGAATAGACTTGGCATTTTTTAGAAAATTCATAAATATTTGGAGTAATTTCAGCAGTCATATATCCTTTTCGCCAAGTATCTATCACTAAATAAAGGATGTTTTTCTTGCTACCTTGGTTATCTGACACAATAGTTTTCAAGGGATAGTTTACCGTATTTGAATCAGAACTGACATTTATTTTTTCGTTTTGTTTTACTTTTTCTTCATCTATCAAATTCATTTTCTTCATTAAACTGTCTGCGGTTAATGGGAAGAATACTGGAAAAACATTTTTTATTTGAGTTACTGGACGAAAGTAATTGGCATCGGACCAAGCATAAATAAAATGGGTAATAAGTAATGAAATTGTAAAGAATATCAATGTAGGTTTTACTTTTAAATTGATGTCTTTTGAAATAATTCTCTCCGAAACGAAATAAAAAAGAAATTGCATTGCCACTAAAATCAAAATAAAAATTCCGACAATAACCATATTTGTAGTAGAAAACTGGAAGATATCTGAGGCCCGTTTACCAAATACTAATTTCAATACTATAGGTGAAATATGATAACGAAATTGTTCAAAAATTATAGCGTCTAGTTTAACAATAATCAGAATAAATGAAGAAAGTAAAATGTGAATATATTGTGTTATTTTTTTTGATTTACTAATCCAAAAAAAGAGTAAACTGAATACTAGTGGTAAAACTCCAATAATAAAAAAATGACTAAAAGTTGTTAAAGTTAAGTACAACTTAAGTAATATTCCATCTATGTTTTCAAGAAATGAAATGTATTGTAATGAAATGAAAACTAAAATAATAAGATTAAAAAGAAAAACTAAATAGAGCTGCTTAATGAATTTGGAATTGGGTTGAGTCATAGATATCTTTATATTTGTCTATCAAAGGAACATTAGAAATTACAAATAGGGTTAATGCTATTTTAAAAATTTTGCAATCAATTTACAATTCAATTGCTTTGCTTTCAATGAACTATAAAATAATAGTATTCTTTTGAATATTCCTATTAAATCATTGTGCAGTAAAAGTAATTATTAAATTGGAAAAATATAAATCTATACTTACTTTTGTCAACTTATAAACGTATTTGATGCAATTAATAATTCAGTCCCAATTCCAAGAATTAAATTCGACAATTGTTAGTTGTATTGAGAATTTCAATACCTCTGGGAGTCTTTTTGTTGATGGTAAACGAAATAAAATTAGATTGTTTAAAACCGATACGACGACTTTAAATATCAAGTCTTTTAAAGTACCAATTACTATCAATCAAATTGCTTATAAGTTTTTTAGAAACTCAAAAGCACAACGCTCTTTTGAGTTTGCCAATCGATTACTTGAAAACGGTATTAAAACCCCACAGCCTATTGCTTATGCTGAAGATTATACTTTTTATGGATTAAAAAGTAGTTTTTATGTTTGTGAACATCTTCAAGTTGATTTAACTTTTAGAGAATTGGTTGACGTTAAAGATTACCCTGATTATGATAACATTTTGAGTCAGTTTATGCAGTTCTGTTTTTTATTACATGAAAAAGGCGTAGAATTTTTAGACCATTCACCAGGCAACAC
>CANHMG010000018.1 GCA_947461795.1 Flavobacteriaceae bacterium
AGCAAAGCCGAACCTAAAGCTCCCATTCCAAAGGCAAAACCATAGAAAAGACCAGACACCATTCCGAGTTTTTTGGGAATTAATTCTTGTGCATATACAATAATTGCCGGAAAAGCAGAGGAGATAATTATTCCGATAATAATCATGAGCAAATCGGTCCAAAATAGGTTGACATACGGCAACATCAAAGCAAATGGAGTCGCTCCGAAAACCGAAAACCAGATGATGTATTTTCTTCCAAATTTATCTCCCAATGGGCCACCCATAATCGTTCCGAGAGCATAGGCGATGAGATAAATAAACATGTGAAATTGCGCTTGTTGAATGGAAAGATGGAATTTATCCATCAAGAAAAAAGTATAATACGTCGATAAACTTGCCGAGTAGAAAAACTTCGAAAAAATCACAATCAATAAAATAGCTATACTCCATTGAACACGTAATTTAGACAAATTATGAAAATCGATAAAAGGAGTGTTTTTGTGGGTCCGATAGATCAGATGATCGCGATACCAAAAGGCTATTTTACTAATGATTGTTAAGGCAATTATTGCAGCGATTACAAACCAAAGAATATACTGTTGCCCACGTGGCACAACAATAAACGCAACTAATAACGGTCCTAAAGCGGTTCCGAAATTTCCGCCAACTTGAAAAATAGATTGTGCCAAACCTCGTTTTCCGCCGGAAGCTAAATTGGAAATTCGCGCCGATTCCGGATGGAAAATAGCAGATCCTGTTCCGATGAGCATGACGGAAATCACAATCCAATTGAAGCTGTTGGCAAAGGATAAGGAAACAATTCCCGCTAAAGAAAATAGCATACCATATACTTGTGAAAAAGGTTTTGGATGTTTGTCGGTATAATAACCTACGAAAGGTTGTAATATCGATGCTGAGAATTGAAAAGCAAAAGTTATGAGTCCAATTTGAGAGAAGGATAAATGATATTTTTCTTTTAAAATTGGGTACACCGACGGGATGATGGCTTGTATTAAATCGTTGAGCAAATGCGCAAAACTAATGGCAAACAAGACGGAGAAAAGTGTTTTTTGAATTATCGCTTCTTTATTTGTTGATGTTGTTTGCATTTAAAAAGTGTTTAAAATGAAATACCAAAAAGCCAAAGTGATAAAAGATAAAGGAATGCCAACACTCACCATCATATTGCTTAACTTCGGTTTTAGTCCATAGGTAGATGCTAGAATTGTGCCTGTAATCATAGGTGCCATTGCCGCTTCCATGATAGAAACATCCACTACTAATCCTTTTCCATGCAATACTATTTTGTAGAGAAGAAAGAAAATAGCTGGCGTTAGGAAGAGTTTGAAGAACAATCCCAATCGAAGAAACTTCCAATGTTGACTTTGCTTGTCTAACTTTAATTGCAAGCCAACAGAAAGTAAAGCTATTGGGGTTACTGTACTTCCTAATTTTTGAAAAACTGTTTGCAAATCTGAAATAAAATCCAATTTGAAAACACTAAAAACACAAGCTATAAAAAAGCCAATAAAAGGTGGAAATAAAAGTATTTTTCTAGCAATATCTTTTGCATTAGCTTGTCCTTTTGAAAATAGTGTTGCTGTAAAAACTCCTAAAGTGGCCATGACGACAAACGAGCCTGGTTGGTCTACGATAATGGCTGTTTTTAATCCTTCTTCCCCAAACAAAGCTTGAATTACAGGAAAGCCAACAAAAGAAGTATTTCCTAATCCAGCAGTAATAATAAGACAACCAATGAGTTTGTTAGACCATTTTAGTCTTTTACCAATGCTGTAAAAAAATAGAAAAGAAAATAGAAATCCAAGCCAAGCAATACCTAATGGATAAAGGAGTTGTGCATTTATTTGAATTTTAGGAATATAAAACAAAGCCAATGCTGGCAAGGAAATATAAATAACAAATTGGTTGAGGGTGATATGTGCATTTTTAGGGAATGCATTGACAAATTGCAATCCATAACCCAATAGCAAACACAAAAATAATAAGATAATACTATCCATTTATTGATAGTTATTTTTTTGCAAAGGAACATCAAAAAAACACAAATACAAGTATTAAAATGTAAAAGCTTTCCTAAAAATAAAACAGAGGAAGAATACAGACCATTATTATTTTATTAAATTTACCAAAATGTTTTTCACTTGAGTACTGACAAAAAAAAAACGTCTGCCTTATACGAAAAAGCTGGCATTTCTCCTCCAGAAATGACCAGTAATGAAGCTATAGAAAACATTCAGTTGTTCCGAAAACATCAACCTTCCTCCGAAGAATTGGTAAAAGGAATTTTATCCGGAAACATTACCGAATTAAGTAGAGCTATTACACTCGTTGAAAGTACACAAGTGGCTCATTTAACGAAGGCGAATGAAGTTATTAATGCGTGTTTACCTTATGCGAATAAATCGGTACGGATTGGTATTACAGGCGTTCCTGGTGTTGGGAAAAGTACTTTTATTGAAGCCTTTGGAAAACATCTAACTGGCCTTGGAAAAAGAGTCGCTGTTTTGGCAGTAGACCCAAGTAGTACAATTTCTCATGGAAGTATATTGGGTGATAAAACCCGCATGGAAGAATTAGTTAAAGATAAAAATGCTTTTATCCGACCTTCGGCTTCTGGGGAAACTTTAGGTGGAGTTGCTCGAAAAACAAGAGAAACCATCACGTTGTGTGAAGCAGCTGGATTTGACACGATACTTATAGAAACTGTGGGTGTAGGTCAAAGTGAAACTGCCGTTCATAGCATGGTAGATTTCTTTTTGTTGCTTAAAATTTCAGGGGCTGGTGATGAATTGCAAGGTATCAAACGCGGTATTATGGAAATGGCAGATGCGATTGTCATTAACAAAGCAGATGGCGATAATATCAAGAAAGCGAATCTCGCAAAAGTAGAATTTCATCGGGCTTTGCATTTATTTCCTGCAAAAAAATCAGGATGGACGGCAGTTGCAACTACTTGCAGCTCAATAACTGGTGATGGAATAGCAAATGTATGGGAAATGATTGTTGAGTATTTAGCGTTGACTCAAAGCAACAACTATTTTTTAGAAAAGAGAAAAGAGCAAAACCAATATTGGATGATGGAAACGATTATTGAGGAACTTAAAATAAATTTCTATACGCATCCTGAAATTATCTCCTTATTAGAAAACAATAAAAAAGCAGTTGCGAATGATGAAATATCACCTTTTGCAGCTGCTCAAATAGTATTGAAAGCGTATTTTAAAAAATAGTTACTCCTCGTAACGCGCTACTTCCCGATCGTAAAATTCGTTCGCTAAAACAATTAATCCTTCCATTTCGGCATTCAATTCTGCCTCATCAAGATCTTCGGCTTCTTCCATAAATTCGACTTCATCGTCTTTCAGGTTGATTATAAATCTGGGATAATCCAAATGAATTATAAAAATATCATCTGGAAAATCGGTGTTGTCTCCGAGGAGAAATTTTGGTAATTCCATTGTTTCTTATTTATCTGATAGTATTACTGGAGCACTTTTACCATTCATAAAAATCATTTTAGAATTCGGAGAGGCTGCCAGTTCTTTTTGTGCTTTGATTTGTTCGTATTGCAACTGTTTGTCTGTTAATCCCATAGAGATAATTCTTTGATAATCAGCAATACCTTGCGCTTCTACTCTTTTTCTTTCTGCTTCTTGCTTTTCTTTTTGAAGTACAAATGTCATTTTTTGAGCATCTTGTTCGGCATTAATTTTACTTTCAATGGAAGCTTTTACTGAAGATGGAAGGTTGATGTTTCGAATTAGTAATTGCTCTAAAATTAAGCCTCTTTGTCTAAAATCGACTTCGATAGTTTTGAAAATTCGTTGTTGGAATTCGTTTCGTTTTGTGGAGTATAAAGCCACGGCATCATAATAAACTGCGTTGTCACGAATACGAGTTCTAGTAACTGGTCGAACAATTTTATCAGTATAATTTACCCCAATTTGTTTGAAAATTTTCGGTGCAGATTCAGGTGAAATACGATATAAAACTGTCAAGTCAATCACCACTTCCAATCCGTCATTGGATAACACTCGAATAGCATCATCGCCTTCTTGAGCGCCTTCTGAATGAATGGCTGACATCGTGTAATTTTGTGTTTGAATGTCGAAATCCGTAACATCAAGTAATGGATTTATTAAGTGCAATCCACTTTCTAAAACCGAAGGTTGAACGCTTCCATAAAGAGACGTTACACCCACTTTTCCTGCATCAATTTGTTTGAAAGCCGAAGAAACAATTCCTAAAAGGATAAGAATAACTCCAAAAATTTTAAAGGGCTGTACTAATTTGTAAAGCGGATTGTTTGGATTATTCGATGTAAAACTTGCAATCAATAGGATAACTCCAATAATAATCAATAGTATCATCTTTTGTTTTTTTTAAAATGTAGTGTTTATACGAGAGAATACTTTTTAAGTTACAAGGAACGATAATTCGATTTTATGCTATTGATTCTCGAGCACTAATTTTTTTGTTAATCGTTCAAAGCGGATATACAGAAATAAGGCAGCGACGGTTAATCCAGAGAGTAAACCAATCCAAACTCCGATTGCTTTTAATTCGGTATAGATTCCTAAATAAAAGGAAATTGGAAAGCCAATAACCCAATACGCTACAAAAGTAATATACATCGGAATTTTTACATCTTGCAAACCTCTTAATGCGCCTAAAACAACTACTTGAATTCCATCAGAAATTTGAAAAACAGCAGCGACCAAAAGCAATTGTGAAGCAATGAATATCACTTCCTTGTTGTCAACCACTTGCAAAGAATCATTCATATTCAAAAACAAATGCGGTAAGAATTGATGCAAAACAACAAATAAAATTCCAAAAATAATTTCAAGAAGAATCGCTAATAAAAAGATGGAGCGTGCTACAATAATTAAGTTCTTAAAGTCATTTAGTCCTTTTTGATTGCTCACTCGAATCATGGCAGTCACATTCAAACCCATGGCAAACATAAAGGTCGTTGTTGCCAAGGTTAAAGCAATTTGATTCGCAGCTTGACTGGTTTTTCCAATCGAACCGGAAAGCCATATTGCTGAAGTAAACAAAGCCACTTCAAATAACATTTGCATTGCCGAAGGAAATCCGAGGTTGATTATTTTCTTTACTACGGTTTTTTTAATTTCACTGAACCTAAATTCTTTAAAATACACACTCAATTCTCGATTGTATTTGAGCAGATAATGCATAAAAACCACCATCATAATTCTTGAAATAACAGTACCTAATGCAGCTCCAAGGATGCCTAATTTCGGAAAAAACCAAATTCCATAAATCAAGACATAATTGAAAAAAATATGCACGACATTCGCCATAAAAATAGCATACATTGAATATTTCGTTTTGGACAACCCGTCTGCAAACTGCTTGTATCCTTGATAAATAATAACGGGTATTAAAGAAAATGCGACCCAATCAATATACGGTGAAGCCAATGCTACGACAGCTTCAGGCTGATTCATCCAATACATAATCGGTTTTGCCAATACAATCAATATAAATAATGCTACTCCGATTATCGTACACAACAATAAACCATGATGAAAAACAGATCTAATTTTAGAAGAATTTTTTTCTGCATCGGCCTCCGCGATGATTGGAGTTATTGCTGTTGAGAAACCAATTCCAATGGACATTCCAATAAAAATAAAACTATTTCCTAATGAAACCGCTGCTAATTCTGTTGAACCTAAATTACCTACCATAATATTATCGACAATACCAATTAAAGTATGTCCAAGCATGCCCAAAATAACTGGATAGGCTAATTTTATATTATAGGAAAACTCTTTGGTGTACTGAGATAAATTCAAAAGGATAATTTTTCGGCAAATGTAAGTCACATAAAACTTTTAACAGGTAAACAATTCTTAAATAATAATAATAATTTATTTACTTTTACACCAACAAAAACAACCAACACATGAAAAGAAAATTACTCATTATTGCTTTATTTTCAATAGGTTTACTTCAGGCACAAAACATTTTCAAAGATGATTTTTCGACGTACACTATCAATCAAGAACTTAGCGGTCAAGGACTTTGGTCAAATAGTCCAATTGCCCCAAATGTGGGTATTGGAGCTTGCCTTCCTTTAAGTGCTACTGAGCCTTGTTTCGGAACCAAAGTGATTGGTCAATCTTTAAGTTACTTAAATTACGGATCGTCAAATAGTAGTATTCTTCTAGGTCCAGTGCAAGATGGAGTAGCACGAGCCATCACACCAATCGTTACTGGAGGAGATTTATATTTGGGTTTAGTCTTAAATATTACGTCGGCGCCAACTACTGCTGGATCTCCAGTCGACTTTTTACGAGTAATTAATAGTGATGCGACTCAAGTCACTTTTAGACTGTTAGTGAAAGATGCTGGATTCGGATACAATGTCGGAATACGAAAAGGTGCCTCAAACAATGCTACTGTGTATACTGGAGATATATTAAATTATGGTGAAAATGTCTTAGTAATTCTTAAATATTCCCATTTAATTGGTCCTAACGATGATATCGTAAGTGCTTATGTAAATCCAAATTACACTAACATTGAACCTGCAAATCCAAACATTACAAACTCCTCTGGATTTGACCAAAGTGGCGCTATCGATCGTGTTGCTTTCCGAATGAATTTTAACGTTGCTGCCTCAATGCCCACAGGAATAATTGGATTAGTGAGTACTTCTACTACATGGGAAGGCTTAACATTCGAACCTTTGGGTGTCAATCAATTCGATAAAAACAAATTAACTATTTCTAGTTCTTTTGAAAACGGATTATTAAACGTTAGTGCTACAAATGCTATTAGCAATGCAAAATTAACCCTATACTCAATGACTGGTTCCTTACTTGAAAGCCAAACTGTAAATATTCCATCTGGAAATTCACAAATTGCATTGGCTTCCAAACTGACAGCTGGAATATACATTGCTCAACTTAGTGATGACTCTGGAGCAACAAAAAGTTTTAAAATTATATCTAAATAATCAATTCAAACAATGAAAACTAAATTATTTCTTCTAGCTCTTATCGCTACTTTTACAACGAATGCACAAAATGCATTTCAAGATGATTTCTCAACGTATACTCCAGGTGTGAAATTAGATGGCCAAGGTCCATGGACCAACAACTCAAGCAATGGTGGATTAGGTTCATGTGGCCCATTAAACACTTGTTTTTCTTTAGTCACTCAAACACCAATTTCTTATGCAGGTTGGGGATCTTCTATAACCTCAGTTGAACTTAAAAATGACTCCGATAGTAATGGTACTATTTTTACACCGATAACAAGTAATGTAGTGTATTTCGGAATGGTAATCAATGTTACCAATGCTTCTGGTACGCCTCAAGATTGTTTTAGAGTTTCCACTGGGAATTTTGCCACAGCTTTTAGATTGTACATTAGAGCAGCTGGTGGTGGTACTTTTAATGTAGGTGCATTAAAAGGCACAACCATTTCTCCAACGTATGCTACTGGTGCTTATAACTACAACCAAGAACACTTAATTATCTTTAAATACTCTAAGTTTGCCGGAACAAATGACGATGTTTTAGACATTTTTGTTGAACCTAACTATGCTAATGGTGAACCTGCAATTCCTTCCGTAAGCATGACCAACGGAACAGACCAAACTGGAAATATTGACCGAATAGCGTTCAGACAAAATGCAGGTTCTGGAACTATCCCAACCGGGTTTGCGGGATTAATTAGTTTAGCGAGCACATGGGAAGATCTAACTTTTACATTAGGAACGGAACAATTTAGTTCAAACGCAATTACAATCTCTAGTACTAATGTGAAAAACGGAATTCTAAACCTCCAATCGAATGTTGCCATGGATTCAGCTACTTTAAAAATTATCAGTACGAACGGTTCCCTAATTGAAAACAAAAAAGTAACTATTGAAGCTGCAACTAACGAAATCAATATTACACCAATACAAACTTCAGGTATGTATATCGTAGAATTAACGGGTACAAACGGAAAAAGATTTACTCAAAAAATCCTGGTAAATTAACACTAAGACCAATCTTTATATAAGCGCTGATGTATCGGCGCTTTTTTTTTCTCTCAAATCTATTACTATTCCAATTCAATAAATTTAATTACTTTTAGGAGCAATTTCCAGCTATCCGCTTTATCTTTTGTGCTTAAAAAAGCGACAAAAGGATATCGCTTCTATCTGGGCTAGGGCTCTCATTCAAATTCCTATTTATGTATCAATTCACACTCGAAATTCTTTTTAAAATCATCGGAATCGGTTCCGCTTCTGGTTTACTTTTAAACAATGATTCCTTGTTCATTATCTCCGACAACAGTACTTTCTTATACGAATACTCGATAGCCAAAAAGGAATATACCAAAATAAAACTTCTCGAAAACAGTCAAGAAAATATCCCTAAAAAACAAAAACTAGACTTTGAATCTATCACGCAAAAAGGGAAAGCACTCTATATTTTTGGTTCAGGAGCCAAACCCAAAAGAGAAAGACAAATCATTTACAATCTCAAGAATCAAAAAACAGAAGAAAAGGATTTGACATTGTTCTATCAAAAACTAAAATCAAGTGCTTCAATTTCTGATAAAGAAATGAATATCGAAGGGGCAGTTTTTTATAAGAATGATTTGATTCTTTTCCAACGCGGGAATGGCGACGGAGCTAAGAATGGCATTTTTATTTATGATACCAAAAAAGAAACTTCGCAATACAAGGCAATAGTACTCCCAAAATTAAAAACCGTTGACGCCACCTTTACCGATGCTGTTTTGGTGGATGATACCATCTATTTCCTTGCCTCAGCCGAAGATTCAAAATCAACGTATAAAGACGGGGAAATTTTGGGAAGCCTTATCGGAAGTATCAATACAAAAACATGGAGCGTCAATTTTACCAAACAAATTACCGAAACGCAAAAATTTGAAGGATTAGCGTTTTATAAAAACTCCAAAGAAAGTATCGAATTTTTGCTTTGTGAAGACAATGATACGGAGGAATTACAATCGAATATCTATAAATTAGTTTTGAAAAAACAGTAGTCTTACTTAGTGTCTTTGCGAGATAAAAATTTGCCAACAAGGGAGCAAAGTTTAAACGACTCTATAATTGAACTACCTCGGGGCTGAGCCCCAGAGGTATTGCCAAAATAACAACCACAGATTCACAGATTTTAAAAAATCATTTTTTAATCTTTGAATTTGTGGCAAAAAAAATCGAAGAAGAGCTTCGAGGAATTAAACTTAAAGTGATTAAAAAGAGTTACTATGATCTAAAAAATATATTGATTTCTAATCTTTTTGCCAAAGATTTAAAAGATTAAAAGAATTTTAAGTTTCATAAAATATAAAAATCTGTGCTAATCAGGGTAATCAGTGGCTTAAAAAAAATATTAATAAATCTAAAGTCAAAAGAGTTAATTACTTTTCTATTTCTCGTAAATTCTCCATTTTCTTATGCGCCAAGAATCCAGCGATGTCTTCAAAATGTTCTTTGACACGCTTGTTCCCAAATTCAAAAACTTTGGTTGCTAATCCGTCTAAGAAATCACGGTCGTGTGACACTAAAATTAAAGTTCCATCAAAGTCTTTCAAAGCATCTTTGAGAATGTCTTTGGTCTTCATATCCAAGTGATTCGAAGGTTCATCGAGAATCAATAAATTGACAGGTTCTAACAACAATTTTATCATTGCCAATCGGGTTTTTTCTCCACCCGAAAGCACTTTCACTTTTTTAGTCACATCATCGCCATGAAACATAAAGGCTCCCAACAAATCTTTGATTTTAGTTCGAACATCGCCTACCGCTACATCATCGATCGTTTCAAAAATAGTTGCATTTTCATCCAACAAGGACGCTTGATTTTGAGCAAAATAGCCTATTTGTGCGTTGTGTCCGATTTCTACATTTCCTTTATCGATGTTGATTTCTTTCATAATCGCTTTGATCATCGTCGATTTTCCTTCCCCATTCTTTCCCACAAACGCTACTTTCTGTCCACGTTCAATCACCATATTCGCATCGGAAAAAACCACATGATCACCATACGATTTCGAAAGCTCTTTTACGATAACAGGATATTGTCCCGAACGTATAGAAGGAGGAAATTTGATACGCAGCGCCGAAGTATCAATCTCATCAATTTGTACCGGTACAATTTTCTCTAACATTTTTACACGCGATTGTACAGACAATGTTTTAGAAAAAGTCCCTTTAAATCGATCAATAAATTCTTGATTATCTGCAATCATTTTTTGTTGCTCATCAAAAGCTTTTTGCTGATGAATACGACGGTCTTTTCGCAATTCTAAATAATGTGAATATTTCGCTTTATAGTCGTAAATACGTCCCATCGTTACTTCTATAGTGCGATTGGTAATATTGTCAACAAACGCTCTATCGTGCGAAATCACCACCACTGCTTTGGCTGAATTCAACAAAAAATCTTCCAGCCACTGAATACTTTCGATATCCATGTGGTTGGTTGGCTCATCTAATAAGATCAAATCAGGCTTTTGCAATAATATTTTAGCAAGTTCTATTCGCATTCTCCAACCTCCTGAAAATTCGGAAGTTTGACGAGAAAAGTCTTCCCGAACAAAGCCTAAACCGAGGAGTATTTTCTCTACTTCTGCTTCATAATTTACTTCTTCAATCGCGTAATATTTTTCGCTTAAATCAGAAACTCTTTCAATCAGTTTCATATAAGCATCGCTTTCATAATCGGTGCGAATGGTTAATTGTTCATTGATTTCGTCCATTTCAGCTTTCATTTCGAAAACTTCCCCAAAAGCTTTGGAAGTTTCTTCGAGAACTGTCGCTGAATCGGTCGTTAATAAATGCTGTGGCAAATAGGCAATTACTGCTTCTTTGGGAGCGGATATATTACCAGATGAAGGTTTGCTTTGACCTGCTATTATTTTTAAAAGCGTCGATTTTCCTGCGCCATTTTTACCCATTAAGGCAATTTTATCATTTTCATTGATAGCAAAAGAAACGTCGCTAAATAAAGTGGTTCCGCCAAATTGTACGGAGATATCGTTAACTGTAATCATTTGGATTGTTAGATTTTTAGATCTTAAGATTTTTTTGAAGCCGCAAAGATAATTGGATTGTTGGATTTTATACTATAAAAAAAACATTCCTAATCACGTAAGAATGTTCTTGGTTGTTTATATTATAAAAATAATTTAAATGCTCAATCGAAATTCCTCTATGACGGAATTCGCTTTACCAAAATCTATTTCCTGAATAAACAATTCAACTGGTTTGGTGTTGGTTAAAGAAGGTAAAACATTCGATTGATTGTTGTTGCGAATGACTGTATTGACTTCAATTGCTTCAATTTTTTCTTGCAGTGCAAGGGCTAAAATTTCAGTTCCTGAAAATATTTTTATTAATCCCATATTGTAGTTGATAATTGTTGGTTGATGAATTTTATTCTTCTTCTTCTAATTCGAACCAATAAGGTTCTGTGAGCATTTTTTCTGCTAAAATTTCGATACGTTCGGTAAGAACTTCTGAGAAAATGATTCGTTGTGTTTTAGTGATACTGTTGGAAATTCGCATGATTTTAGTTTCATGACGCAATTTCAAAATCGGCTCGGCATCATCCAAAATAAACATTTTGAGTCGGTTGACATTATAACCTGCTGTCGTGAACATTTCATTCAATCTATTGGGAGTTCCGATAAGCACATCAATTCCGGTGGAGATATAATTCTTATCATATTCCATGTCACCTTTGTCATGAACGCCATAAACTCGAAGGTTAGTATATTTTCCGAATTGTTCGAAGAGTTCTTCCATGGCGAGGACTTTCGCTTTATCTTCCACAATAATTAATGCTCGTGGCGATTCTTCTCCCTCTGCTACCAATTGTTGAATAACATTCAAAACTATTGTCGTTGATTTTCCACTACTTGCTGGCGAAATAATGACACAATCAGCACCACTTTTTAAAGTAGAAAATGTATCTTGTTGAATTGGATTGGCTTCTGTCAAACCAATTTCAATGAGTGCTTCTTGAAGGTTTGGGTTTATTTTTTTTAGATTCATTTTTTTTAGCTATACGCTATTATTATTTACTCGCGAACAATTTTACATCCATTTCCGAAATCTCATTTCCGCCCAAGATAATCAATCGTTCTACTACATTTCTTAATTCACGGATATTCCCTGTCCAATCGTATTCTTGCAACAACTTGATGGCCTCATTTGAAAAAGTTTTTGGTGTTGTTCCCTGATCAGAGGCAATCTTTTCGGTGAAATGCTCAATGAGTAATGGAATGTCGTCGCGGCGGTCATTTAAAGCTGGAACTTTAATTAAGATTACTGCTAATCTATGGTATAAATCTTCTCGGAAACGGCCTTCTTCGATTTCCTTTTTCAAATCTTTGTTGGTTGCTGCCACCACACGAACATTGATTTTAATGTCTTTATCCGCTCCTACTCTCTGAATCAAACTTTCTTGTAAAGCACGCAATACTTTGGCTTGCGCCGCCAAACTCATGTCGCCAATTTCATCTAGAAAAATTGTACCGCCATCGGCTGCTTCAAATTTTCCTGCGCGGTCACGAACTGCTGAAGTAAAGGCGCCTTTGACGTGTCCGAACAATTCGCTTTCGATAAGTTCACTTGGAATTGCAGCACAATTAACTTCAATTAAAGGGAAATTACAGCGTTCGCTTTTCTCGTGTAATTGATGTGCGACGAGTTCTTTTCCAGTTCCGTTGGGGCCTGTGATTAAAACTCGAGCGTCGGTTTGAGCCACTTTCTCAATCATGAGTTTGATATGATTGATGGGTTCGCTTTCGCCTATCATTTCGTATTTCTTTCCGACAATTTTCTTGAGGATTTTATTCTCGACAACGAGTTGTTTTTTGTCTAAAGCGTTGCGAACTGTATTCAGTAGACGATTTAAGTCGGGTGGTTTGGAAATGTAATCGAAAGCACCCAAACGCATCGCGTTGATGGCTGTTTCCATATCACCATGTCCAGAAATCATGACCATTGGAATTTCGGGCTTGATTTTTTTTACGGCTTCTAAGAGTTCTACACCATCCATTTTGGGCATTTTGATATCGCAGAGCACCAAATCGTAATCGGAATTTTTGATTTTCTCGAATCCTTGAAGTCCGTCTTCTGCTTCTTCTACGTTATAGGTGCTGCTTTCTTCGGAAAGTATATTAATGAGCACTCTTCTGATTGAGGCTTCGTCTTCTATGATTAGTATTTTGGGCATATCCTTTTTTGAGTTGCTGAGCGACTGAGTTTCTGAGTTGCTTAGCTGCAAATTTAGTGAGTTAGTTTGTAAGTGAGGTCATCAATTCTATTTTGATTGTGAATATTATCGCAATACCCTAGCCCCGATCTGCCTCGCGGCAAGGCGGGTAGCAGTGGAAATCCTTTTTTGCTTTAGTAAAGTCGCTCGAATTCGCTCAGGATGACAAGCAAAAAGATTGCAACGTATAGCGGGAATAGCTCCTAATAAAAGCTCAGCAACTCAGTTAATTAGGAACACTATTGCTAATATTTCAGCCATTTGTATAACTCTTTCCAGGTTGGTTTTTTGCCATACATTAGAATTCCAACACGGTAAATTTTCGAGGCGAACCAAACCACTCCCATAAACGTTCCGAAGAGAATTATGATGGAAAGTACGATTTGCCACCAGGGCACACCGAAAGGAATACGCATGAGCATGACGATTGGAGATGTGAGTGGCACCATCGAAAAGACTGTCGCGATGTTGCCGTGCGGGTCATTGATTACGGTGAAAAATCCGATGTAAACTCCTAAAATTAAAGGCATGATGATTGGCAAAAGGAATTGTTGCGAATCGGTTTCGTTATCGACAGCGGCACCAATAGCCGCATAGAAAGAGCTGTAAAGGAAATAGCCACCGATGAAATAAAGTATAAAACATAGGATTAAAGTGGCGATTGGTAAATTCCATAATTCTTTCATATACAATTGTATCGTAGAGAATTGTTCTTGTGCTTGGTGCATCATTTCGGGTGGTACTTTAGCAGTTGGTGATGCATTGATTCCGAAGAAATAAGAAAATCCAAACATGAGCGCTAGCCCGATAATTGCCCAAATTAGAAATTGCAGAATTCCTGCCAATGAGGTTCCAATAATTTTACCCATCATGAGCTGAAAAGGTTTTACCGAGGAAATGATGATTTCGATGATACGGTTGGTTTTTTCTTCGATGACGGAGCGCATGACCATATTCCCGTAGATGATAATAAACATCATAATGAGATAACCGAAGGCGCCACCAATGGCAATTTTGATTTCGTTGAGTCCTTTGAGAGATTCTTCTCCGGAGGATTTCGCTACTTTTATATTGATCTCAGCTTGTGCTTTTTGAATGGCTAGCGTATCTAATTGTGCTTTTTCAAAATTGATTTGTGTGAGTTTTTTGGCAATCACTTCTTCGGTTTCTCCCAGAAAAGTGATGCTTGGACTGTCATTAGACAGGTATTGGATTTTGTTTTCTAGCGCTTTATAATCGTCGACTTTAGGGATAAAAAGTAAACCTTCAAAACTTTCAGAAACCAAGCTGTCTTTAAGCACTTTCATATCGACGTTGGACATGTTCATGTAATGGAATTCCTCTGTATTTTTAAATTCCTTTGCGAAAATTCCTGTTTCATCGTGGATAGCGATTTGTTTGACATCGGCTTTTAAAGAACCTAAATAGCCTACAAAAGCGGCAATTCCGACAAATAACAATGGACTCAAAAACGTCATTACAATGAATGATTTGTTTCGGACTTTGGCTATGAATTCTCTTTTTATTATTAGGGAAATGATACTCATTTGGATTTACGATTTTGGATTTACGAATGAATGCAAATTAGTTTTGTGTCACGGTTTGTATGAAAATATCGTTCACGCTTGGGATTTTCTCCATAAAATGGGTGACTTGACCACGTTGCGTTAAGAGATTCAAAAGTTCGTTCGGAGTGGCGTTTCCGAGTTCAATTTTGAGTTTGAGTTCATCGTTGAGCGACTTAAAATCTGTTTGACCTACAGTAAATTTTTGAGTGATGTCGTACATCAAACCTTCTACATTATCCGTTAGTATACCTACTTCAAAGCTATTGGTGCGGTATTGTTGCTTTACATCGGATAACTTTCCTTCGATGAGTTTGTTCGATTGATGAATAAGCGCAATATCGTCGCAAAGTTCTTCTACGCTTTCCATACGATGGGTAGAAAAAATTATGGTGGAGCCTTGTTTTTTCAGTTCTAAAATTTCGTCTTTAATAATGTTGGCATTGACTGGATCAAAGCCAGAAAATGGTTCATCAAAAATTAATAATTTAGGTTTATGAAGTACACAAACTATAAATTGAATTTTTTGTGCCATTCCTTTAGAGAGTTCTTGAATTTTCTTGTTCCACCAGCCTTGAATTTCAAAGCGATCGAACCAATACTTCAACTGAGTCGTCGCTTCAGCTTTTGACAACCCTTTCATTTGGGCTAGATAGAGACATTGTTCGCCGACTTTCATTGATTTATACAAACCACGTTCTTCGGGAAGATAGCCGATATATTGCACGTGTTGTGGTTTTAGTTTTTCTCCATCGAAAATAACAGAACCTGAATCAGGCATTGTGATTTGATTGATGATTCGGATGAGTGATGTTTTTCCAGCGCCGTTAGGACCAAGAAGTCCGTAGATGCTTCCTTTAGGAACAGAAAGTGAAACTTTATTAAGTGCAACGTAGTCACCATATTGTTTTACTACGTTTTCAACTTCAAGGATTGAATTCATTTTATTGTTTATTATTTGTTCGTTGGCATAAAGTAACGTTTGAGTGTAAAAGTAGGTAAATGTTACAAAAACCGGGGACAAGTTTCAAAAAAAAACCCACCCTTATTTGCACAAGGATGGGAAAAATTGCTATGAAAAAGAAATACTAGTTACCTAGCATTATTCAAATGTAAAAATTTTTTTCAATTTATGAGAACATATCTTTAACTTTTTCAAAAAAAGATTTATCACTTTTTTCTGGTTGTGGAATAAAGTTCTCGTTGGATAAATTATTCTCGAAAAACAGTTTTTGTTCTTTGTTTAAAGTTTTGGGTGTCCATACATTAATATGCACAAGCAAATCGCCTGAACCATATCCATTTAGACTAGGAATACCTTTTCCTTTAAGTCGAAGAATTTTACCAGATTGTATTCCTTCTTCTAATTTGATTCGTACTTTTCCATTGACAGCTTCAATATCTTTGGAAACTCCTAAGACAGCTTCTGCATAACTAATGTACATATCAAAATGTAGGTTTTCGCCTTCACGTTTTAGGAATTCATGCTCAATTTCTTCTATGGCAACAATTAAATCACCAGGAATACCGTTTCCGGGAGCATCATTTCCTTTATTTGAAACTTTAAGTTGCATTCCATCGACAACTCCAGCAGGGATTTTTATAGAAACTGTTTCGTCTTCTAATAGCATTCCTTGCGCATCTGCGTTAGCAGGTTTTTTATCTAAAATTTGACCTGATCCACCACAAGTAGGGCAAGTAGAAGCGGATTGCATTCTTCCTAAAATGGTATTCGTCACACGCATTACTTGGCCTTGACCGTTACAGGTGGAGCATGTTTTATAACTTACTCCAGGAGCTTGTATTTTACGTTTTACTTTTACTTTTTTCTCAACACCATTCGCTATTTCTTCTAAAGTCAATTTGACTTTAATACGTAGATTACTTCCTTTCATTCGTCTTTGACCACCTGAATTTCCACCAAATCCTCCACCAAAAGCACCACCGAATATATCGCCAAATTGACTGAAGATGTCTTCCATATTCATGCCGCCATGGCCTCCACCAAAACCACCATTTCCATCAAAAGCTTGATGTCCGTATTGGTCGTATTTTGCTTTCTTTTGGGGATCACTTAAGACTTCGTAGGCTTCTGCTGCCGTTTTGAAATTTTCTTCCGCTTCTTTATTTCCAGGATTTTTATCCGGATGAAATTCTATCGCTTTTTTGCGATATGCTTTTTTTATTTCAGCTTCAGAAGCGCCTTTTGCGATGCCTAATATTTCGTAAAAATCTTTTTTCATTGTATATTTTTATTGAGACGAAAAGTATTCGTTTCTTGATTTGGAAAATTATTGTCCGATAACCACTTTAGGAAAACGTATAATTTTATCTCCTAATTTGTAACCTTTTTCAATAACATCTACAATTTTTCCTTTAAAATTAGGTGATGGCGCTGGAATTTGAGTAATGGCTTCAGCAAAATCTGCATTGAAAATATCCCCTGATTTCACTTCTACTTCTTCTAAACCTTTAGCGAAAAGTGTAGATTTTAGTTTTTCATAAATCAATTCGACGCCTTTAAGTAAAACATCATCTTCTGACTTTTTAATTTCGATGATGGCACGATCAAAATCGTCCATCACTGGCAACATGGCTTGAAGTACTTCTTGATTGGCAGTTTTGAATAAATCAAGTCGCTCTTTAGACGTTCTTCTTTTGTAGTTTTCAAACTCAGCAAAAAGTCTCAAAAACTTATCTTTTTCGTTGGCTAAATCTTCTTCTAATTTTTGTTCTGGCGTTAAATTATCAGCAGATTCAATAGCACTCTCATGGTTTTCGGTTACAACTTGATCTACCAATTCTTCTTTATCGTTGTTTTCAGTGGTCATTTTGGTCTTATTTTTAAATATATTTTTTATCATTTTTTTTCGCTGAATTGCAAAAGTATTGCCATTTGTTGAATAATGTCAAATTGTCACGATTTTTTTTTTGCTCGCAAAGACGCAAAGGCGCGAAGGAAAAAGAAAAGTAGTTTAGAATAAAATACCCTAGCCCCGATAGTAGTGGAAATCCTTTGTTGCCGTTGTTTACTTCGTCAGTTCGCTTTGCTCGTGTGGCAGCAAAGATTGGAACGGATAGCGGGTAATAGCTCCTAAAAGTTAAAATGAAAAATTTAATAGAATTTTAAGACTAAATCGATTTCGTTTTGATTAAGTTTGTTTCCGTTCAATCAAAAAAATTGTGTGGAATGGAAACTTAAGGTTAGCGTTAAGCTTCTAAAATATTATTAATTCAACTAGATTATAAAAGAAAAGCTCCGTTCAGAAGACGGAGCTTTTTTTATGTTAAGAGATTGCTTAGCGCTTTATCTATGGTAGGAAATTGGAATTGAAATCTGTGATCGATTGCTTTTTGGGAGCTAATTTTTTTGTTATCAAAGAGTAATTCATGCATATCACCAAGAATCCACTTCATTACAAACTTAGGTATGTTGGGCAGCCATAATGGCCTATTTATTTTTTGAGCTATTGCCTTCGTTAATTCTTTATTGGATATTGGATTTGGGGCTACAGCATTGTAGGTTCCTTCCCATGAATTCATCAGAGCAAAATGATACATTTCGGCTATATCATGAATGTGAATCCAAGAAGACATTTGCTTTCCGTTACCAAAATTGGCTCCTAAACCCAATCGAATAGGTTGTATCATTTCTTGCAAAGCACCACCATTTTTGGAAAAAACAATTCCAGTTCTTAGTTTGCAGACTTTAATGTTAAGCGATTGAAATTTATTGACACTTTCCTCCCATTTTATGACAACGTTGGATAAGAAATTGTCTGATATTGTAGTTTCAGTTTCAGAGTAAACCGCATCATAACTATTTGGATAAATGGCTGTGCCGGAAGCGGAAACTATTTGCTTCACTTGATTTGGGTTATCTTTTAATGCTTTATAGAGTATATTAGACGCTAACACTCTGCTTTCAATAATTTCTTGTTTGTACGAATTGGTCCATCGTTTTGCAATGGAAGCGCCCGCTAAATGTATTATTGCATCCACACCCATAAGGCAATTTTCGTCGATGAAACCTTGATTCGGATTCCAATAAAAACCATGGTAATTCTTTTTATCTTTAATTTTAATCTTTGAAGTAGTGAGATAGTGAATTGAAATTCCTTTTTGCAATAAAAGTGAAACGAGTTCAGTTCCTATCAGTCCTGTAGCTCCAGTAATTAGAATTTTCATTTTTTATTCAAAGTTAGGGAAAGCATTGTAATCCTATTTTAGAATTAGGTTCGTTTTAACGTCTGTTGATGGGATGTCATATTAATTTTTGCACTTTAGTGTCCATTCAAAATCCATTTCGGAAACCACTTCACCTTTTTCGTTAGTTCCAATAGATTTTAACCAAATCGTTTGGCCTTCACCAGAGTTTATGGCTTTTTGAATAGTTTCCTCTATTTGTTGACCCTCATTACAAGTAAATATAATTCTACCTGTGGCTTTTTTAGTAAAAACACAAGTATTACGAGCCACTAACATCGATATTTTTTTTTCACTAGTCTTAATAGATTGCATTACTAAGGCGCCTGTAGAAAGTTCAGCTGCCATGGCTTGAACAGCAAAATACATAGAATTAAACGGATTTTGATTGAACCAACGATGTTTTACCGAAGTGGTACATTGATGGTTATTGATGGATATTAAACGAACACCACACCAAAAAGCCGCCGGTAGTTTAAGGAATAAAAAAAGATTGATTTTAAAAGTTGAAACACCCATGATTGCTGAATAAGTTTATAAATATAGGCATAAAATTACGTGCTAAAGCATTTTTATATATGTTAAAATTTTGTTAACATATGGTACTATGCGAAACAAGATACTGTTTTTTAGATATATATTTGCATAAGAAATTACTATATACTTTTAATCATGGAAACAAATTCAAAAAACAGTACGGCTGCATTAATCAATTTAAGCACATTAACGCAATATTTTATTCCATTTGGGAATTTTATCTTCCCGATAATTATTTGGAGTACAACGAAAGATAAATCAGAATATGTCAATCAACAAGGAAAGGAAACCATCAATTTTCAATTGAGTTTGTTTTTATATTCTTTCATTTTAGCCTTAATAGCTATACCAATTGTAATTGTATCCTTATTTCAAAATGTTAGCTTCAATTCTTTTATCAACAATAAAGAAATGATTTTTGAAAATTTTGATTTCAGCAACATTACTGGAGTATTAACCATCGCTATCTCAGCAATATTCCTTTTTATATTTATGAAAATAGCAGAATTCTTCTTAACCATTTATGCTTCAGTTAAAACATCCAATGGGGAAGATTATAAATATCCTTTCACAATCGCCTTTATAAAGTAGTTTCAATCATCAAAAATCATCCGAGTGTCAGCGAACTGGCACAAAAATCATCAATCATCAATCAAAAAAACGAAATCATGTTAAAAATCATCACATCGTTAACGTTATTCCTAATTGGAATGTTAGCAAAAGGTCAAGAAGTAGAAACTAGAAATGTTTCTTCATTTTCAAAAGTAAAAGTACAACACGGAATTGAATTGGTTTACATCGAAAGTAATACTCCTTCCATTCGAATTGAAGCAGAAAACAAAGTCATTATGAAAAACATTAGCACTATTGTAAGTGGAAATACATTAAATATTGATTTAGTTAATTCTAAAGCAGCACTTCCTTTGAATTCAGAAGTTAAAGTATATGTTTCCGCATCAAATTTACAAGGATTACAAGCTAGTACAAAAGCTAAAATTACTATTGTAGAAGAATTAAATACGAATAGTATGCATATCGTTTTAGGTTCTGGAACTACTTTTAACGGGATTGTCAAAGCAAAAGGAACCATTCAACTAGAAACAAACAAAGGTTCTATATTTGAAGGCAAAATTGAAGCTTTAACATTGAATGGAGTTTTCAAGAACGATTCGAAAATAATTTTAACTGGAAAGTCTCAAAAATCTACTTTTGAATCTTCAGATACAGTACAATTTAATGCAGGTAATTTTATAGCAAATTCAATTACTATTCATGCCAATGGGCTATCTTCATCCATGATACATGCCAACTCAAATTTAGCGGTAAACGTTACCGATGAAGCCAAAGTTACTTATACTGGTTTTCCTGATCAAATTGAACTAAATGAAGAGGCTAGTACTTTTCAGAAATACAATAACAATCAATCACTTACTTATAATTATGTACGTTAATAGTTATGAAAAATATAGCGTTTAATATCCCAAATAAAAAAATAAAATCATGAATATTGAAAACACAAAAGCACAAATGCGTAAGGGTGTTCTCGAGTTTTGCATCTTATGCGTTTTGAAAGAAAATGATGCCTATACTTCAGAAATATTAGAAACCTTGAAAAAAGCAAAATTATTGGTCGTTGAGGGAACAGTTTACCCACTATTGACAAGGTTGAAAAACGACGGATTACTCAACTATCGCTGGGAAGAATCTACATCCGGTCCTCCGAGAAAATACTATGGTTTGACTGAAATTGGAAAAACATTTTTAAACGAATTAAATGGCACTTGGACTGAATTGTCTGATGCAGTAAACATAATAACAACACAAAAATAAAAGTCATGAATAAAACGGTAAACATAAATTTAGGCGGTATGTTTTTTCATATAGACGAAGATGCATATCAAAAACTGACACGTTACTTTGATGCTATTAAACGTTCCCTTTCGAACTCAAATGGCCAAGATGAAATCATTAAAGATATCGAAATGCGTATAGCCGAATTGGTTTCGGAAAAACACATTAACGAAAAACAAGTGATCAATTTAAAAGAACTGGACGAAATCATTGCAGTAATGGGACAACCAGAAGATTATAGAATAGATAATGAGGATGACGAACCTAAATCAAATGATTTTTCATCTTCTTCAACGAGAACCAATAAAAAATTGTACCGCGACAAAGAAACCGGAATGATTGGTGGTGTAGCTTCTGGATTGAGCCATTACTTTGGAATTGATGCAGTTTGGTTGCGAGTTATTTTAGTAGTTTTAATATTTGCTGGATTTGGATCAGGAATTATCGCTTACGTTGTTCTTTGGATTGTGATGCCTGAGGCCATTACAACTTCAGAAAAACTAGAAATGAAAGGCGAACCTATCACAATTTCAAACATCGAAAAAAAGGTTAGAGAAGAGTTTGATACAGTTTCTGAAAAATTTAAAAATGCCAATTACGACAAAATGGGAAACCAAGTAAAAAGCGGTGTTGATAAATTTACAGGCGGAGTTGGTGAAGTATTTATGACTATCTTCAGAGTATTTGCGAAAGTTCTTGGAGTCATACTTATCATGGCAAGTTTAGCCATATTAGTAATGTTATTTATTGGAGTTTTTACTTTAGGTTCTTCCTTATTTATTGATTTTCCTTGGCAAAATTTCTTTGAAGCTGGGAATGTTTCTGAATATCCTTTATGGGTTTATGGATTAATAATGTTTGGAGCGGTTGGAATTCCTTTCTTTTTCTTATTGCTTTTAGGGTTTAAATTAGTATCTCCATCTATGAAATCAATTGGAAATATTGCAAAATACACATTACTTGCTTTATGGTTAATCTCGATTGGAATCTTAATCTCTATTGGTGTTCGTCAAGCTACAGAATTCGCAGTTGATGGTCGATATATTAAAAAAGAAACCATTGCATTAAAAGAAAATGACACCCTTTTTGTAAAATTTAAATTCAATGATTTTTACGCCAATGACATCAAGGATAATGATAATTTTATAATCACTGAAGATTCTACGAACAAAAAAGTAATTTATTCCAATAACATTCGATTGTATGTAGTGAAAACGGATGAAAAAGTCCCTTATATTCAATTCGAAAGAAAAGCAAAAGGAAGATCTTTATCCAATGCTAAAAAATCAGCTGAAAAAATTATATATGGTTACTCTATTGTAGGAAATCAATTGATTTTAGATAATTATTTATTGACAGATTTTAAAAATAAATTCCATGATCAAGAAGTAGAAATCTATTTGTATTTACCTAAAGGCACGATGTTTAAAGCGGATAGCAACATGCAAGATTATGATGATTCGGATGATTCTTATTTTAATCTTCATTGGAGTTCTGACGAATATATCTATAAAGTTGAATCGGATAAAGTGTATTGTTTAAATTGTCCTCCGGAAGAAGATGAAATGGATGACCTAGAGGGAGATGAGAACTTTGAAGGTACAATAGATATTGAAGGTCCAGAAAATACAAGTGATACATTAGGAACTAGTGTTACCTTGAATGAAAATGGAATTCTTATTAAGAAAAATAAAAATAAAACGGAAAATAAGGAGATCAAAAGTGTCAAAATTAATGAAGATGGTATCACTATAAAAACAAAATAACCATGGTACTTAATAGAAATAATATCTCAAGACTTGGATTCCTTTGCGCTGCAGTTACCCTTTTTGCCTCATGCCAGTTTAACGGAATTACAGGTAGTGGAGATGTTACTACAGAAAAACGCAGTATTCAAAGTGAATTTAAAAGTATTGAAGCAGGTAAAGGTTTAGACATCGTCTTAGAACAATCTAACAATACTAGTGTTACCGTTGTCGCGGATGATAATTTACAAAAACACATCACTACAAAAGTTGAAAATGGTGTTTTAATTATCAGTTCTGATTATAATAGCTATCGGAATGTAAAAATGAAAAAGGTGGTTGTTCAAATGCCATTCATTGAAGGTATTACTATTAAAAGTGGTGCTAAACTAGATTCAAGAAATACGATCAAAAGTCCCTCGATATCTATTGAATCTAGTAGTGGAGCAAGTATTACAATTCAAATTGAATCCGAAAAAGCAATTTGCGAAGCCTCTAGTGGAAGTTCTATTACTATCAATGGTAAAGCTATCAATTTAGAAACGGCTTCTTCAAGTGGTAGCACAATAGACGCTGAAAAATTATTATCAAATGACATTAGAGCAAGTGCTTCTAGCGGAAGTAATACGGATGTATATCCATTAATAAGTCTTAAAGCCGATGCTTCTAGCGGTGGAAATATTCATTATCACAACATTCCTAAGAATTTAAATAAAAAATCGAGTTCTGGTGGGGGCATAACTAAGGAATAACAATAATTTAAACTGTAAAAAAAATCATCCTTTAAAGGGTGATTTTTTTTTCTACTTCCTATCAAATTTAATAATTTTAACTAGATTTGCCTTCCCGAATCTTTAGAACATTTATTTAATTAAAGTACTACTGATGGAAAAACTATTAAAAAAAATAGCTTCTATAATAAATCGACATCCGTTGCTTTATTATATACGCTATATTTTAATTTCCAAAAACTACAAGGGTAAATCTGTAGATAAAATTGGTCTTTTTCAATATTTTAATTCTCTTGATGCAATTCCTCAGCTTTATTTTAGTATTAATTCTAAAATAGCAATTGACAACTCCTTAGACGAGTTAGATAAAGCATTAGAGATAGCTAATTATTTAAGACAATCTATTGAAGGCGGCACTGCTATTGGGCTTTCTTCCGAATTAACCTTAGAAAAAATGTTAGATGGAAAAGGTGGCGTGTGTTCAGATTTTTCACTTATTTTTAATATTTTTTGTTTTATTAATGGAATAAAAGTAAAAGAATGGGGCAGTATAGATAGGTTTTATAAAACTCAATTTGGGCATTCATTTAATGAAATTTATTCTTCTAAACATCAAAAATGGATAGCAATCGACATTCATAAAAGTATCGTTTTTGAAGATGTTAAAAACAAAAATCTCTTCTCAGTAGTTGATTTATTTACTGATTTAAGGTCAGGCAATCCATTAGTAATTTCACATTTTTCGGAATATCGTTCTCCAAAACAAGAACGAATTCAAAAAATATATAGTTCTAATACAATTCCTTTTATTATTAGCAATAATAAAAATGAGGTAACTGATTATTATTTTAATAAATTCCAAAATTATTTTTCTCCTTTTTTCATAAATACTATTATTTTAGTTCTTAGAATGAATCATAAATTTATTTTTGTTTTGGATAATTATAGATTAAAATTACTTCCCGAATCTATTCAAAAGTTAAGATAAACTTCTTTTCCGTTTTCTTCTCTATTAATACAAATAATACTATATTTCTAAACTATTAATGTAACAGTTTTAACTATTACCTACTTATACTATTTTATAAATAATCATTCTCAGCATTATGGAATTAATCATTAGAAATTTAGATAAAAAATACAGCAATGGCGTTCATGCACTTAATAACGTTTCTTTGACTATTAATAAAGGAATGTTTGGTTTACTCGGGCCCAATGGTGCTGGAAAGTCATCACTCATGCGAACACTTGCTACACTCCAAGATGTAGATAGTGGCACTGTAACTTTAGGTGATATCGATGTTTTAAATGATAAAGAATCCGTTCGAAAAGTATTGGGCTATTTACCTCAAGAATTCGGCGTTTATCCTAGGACTTCAGCTATTGATTTGTTAGATTATTTGACACTTTTAAAAGGATTTGAAAACAAATCAGACCGTAAAGAAATTGTCGAACAATTACTTCTTAAAGTAAATCTTTGGGAACATCGTAAAAAAGCAGTCGCAAGTTATAGTGGTGGAATGAAACAACGATTCGGAATTGCACAATGCTTAATTGGCAGCCCGAAATTGGTTATTGTTGACGAACCAACTGCAGGTTTAGATCCAGGTGAACGGAATCGTTTTTATAATATATTAAGTGAAATTGGAGAAAACATAATTGTAATTCTTTCCACTCATATTGTTCAAGATGTCCGTGAATTATGCACTCAAATGGCGGTTATGGATAATGGAAAAGTTTTGTTTAGTGGAAATACTGACGAAGCATTATCTGAAATAAAAGGAAAAGTTTGGGAGAAAAAAGTTTCTAAATTAGAATTACCTACCTATCAAAAAGACTACAAAGTCATTTCAAACAAATTAGTTGGAGGTCAACCTCTCATTCATGTTTTTTCCGAATCACAATTGGATAACGGATTTACCAAAGCAGAAGAAAATCTAGAAGATGTGTTTTTTGCAAAATTAAACGAACTCGTTTAACCTAAATCAGTATCTATTATGTGGAAATTTATCTCACACGAAATCAACTATTGGCTCAAAACACCCATGATTTGGATCTTTATGTTTATTAATGCGCTTTTTGTTTTTGGTGCAGTTGCTTCAGAAAACGTTCAAATTGGTGGCAGTATTGGTAATATTCATAAAAACGCACCTTTTGTTATTGAATCTTTCTACGCCACGATGTCGATTATCAGTTTATTGATGACAACGGCTTTTATGAATGCTACAGCAAATCGTGATTTCCAATACGGCATGCACCAATTTATGTTCTCCTCACCCATCCAAAAAAGTCATTATTTCTTTGGGAAATTTATTGGTGCTACAGTAATATCCATCATTCCATTATTGGGAGTTTCAGTTGGTGCGATACTTGGGGCAATTTTATCTCCTCTATTTGGTTGGACACCAGCAGAACGATTTGGTGAAATTATTTGGTCAGGTCATCTTCAAGGCATTTTGATTTTTGCCATTCCAAATGTGATAATTTCTGGTGTTCTATTATTTGGATTGGCTATTATTTTTAGAAGTGCTATTGTTTCTTTTATTGGAGCAATGTTAATTCTTGTTCTTTATGAAATATCGTCAGGATTTACCGAAGACATTCAAAAAGAATGGATTGCCAATTTGGTTGATCCTTTTGGTGATCGTCCTTTTAGTATTATTACAAAATACTTAACAGTAGAGGAAAAAAATTATAATGCGGTTACTTTGCATGGTGATCTCTTAATTAATCGATTGATTTGGCTTGGAATTAGTCTGCTTTTATTACTTTTTATTTATTCTAAATTTTCATTCAATACCAAAAATGTAAAGGTTGCAAAAATCAAAAAAAATAAAATTGTTGAGATGCCTTTATTAATTTCAGGAAATACTTTTCTTCCTGAAAAAGCAACAATTTTTTCCTTAAAAACATTTTTTGAAATCACTTTATTTGAAATAAAAGCTGTAATCAAAAATCCGACTTTCATTATCATTACAGCTATTGGAATGATTAATCTTATTATTGGTTTATCAAGTTTTACAAGTAGATATGGCGTTTCACAATATCCTGTTACGTATAGTGTCATCGATACCATTGTAGAGGCATTAGCACCATTTATGATAGGTTTTATTGCTTTTTATACAGGCGTATTAGTTTGGAAAGAACGTGATGCCAAATTCAATGAAATACAAGATGCCAGTCCAATACAAACTAGCGTATTATTTTTTTCTAAGTTAATTGCGATCATAATAGCGATAGCAATCGTATTTATAAGCGCCATATTTTTTGGAATCATCGCACAAACTGTAATGGGTTATTATCATTATGAATTGGATGTTTATATCAAATCACTCCTACTCATTCGTATATCTGGGTTGATTTTTCTAACAGTTTTATCGTTACTTATTCATTATTTAATCAACAATCGGTATATCGCCTATTTTGCCTTTGTTGCTTTTATTATCATCAATAGTTTTATTTGGGGACTTTTAGAAATCAATTCTAACATGCTTTCTTTCGGCTCTAGACCTGACATTATCTATTCGGACATGAATGGTTATGGCCCTTTTGTTCCGGGTACTATTGCGTTTACTATTTATTGGTTTTTGTTTAGTTGCATTCTTTGTTGTATCTGCTTAGCCTTTTATATTCGTGGAAAAGAACCACTTTTTAAATACCGTTGGGTGAATGCTAAATTTCAATTTGGAAGAAATAAAACCGCTCTCATTTTAAGTGTTTTAGCCTTCTCAATTTGTGGAGGTTTTGTATACTACAATACGAAAATTTTGAATACGTATTATTCTTCTAAAGATCTTGAAAACATGCAAGTTGATTATGAGAAAAAATTTAAAAAATTCGAAAATTTAAATCAACCTCGTTTCTACAAATTCAATTATACTATTGATATTATGCCTAAAGACCGAAGCGTAACAGCTACAATTGAGGCTTGGGCTAAAAACAAATCGAATACTCCAATCAATGAATTACACTTTACTATGCCTGAAATGACGGATAGCATACAAATTCAAATTCCTAATAGTCAATTGAAATTTAATGACAAAAAATTATACTATCGAATCTATAAATTAAATAAACCTTTGGCTGCAAATGATTCAATCAAAATTGATATTCATTTATGGAAATATACCAAAGGATTTGAAGACGAAGTCAGCTTTACCTCATTAACTCAAAATGGGACTTTCTTTAATAATTCCGATTTATTACCCAAATTCGGATATGAAAATGGGATAGAAATTTCGAACAAAAACAAACGAGTTAAACTGAAATTACCTCCGCGTATTAGAATGCCAAAATTAGACGACACCAATCTCAAAGCAAGATCGAATACTTATATTAGCAATGACTCTGATTGGGTAGAAGTCAATACTACAATTAGTACTTCTTCGGATCAAATGGCAATAGCACCAGGCTCTTTATTGAAATCTTGGAAAGCCAACGGAAGAAATTATTACAACTATAAACTCGATCAAAAATCTCTTAATTTTTATTCCTTCATTTCTGCACGTTACAAAGTCGCTCGCCAAAAATGGAACGGTATCGATCTAGAAGTGTATTACGATCCACAACATGCGTATAATGTTCCAACCATGTTGAAAAGCATGCAAAAATCATTGGAATATTATATCAAAAATTTTGGCCCCTATTATCACAAGCAATGCCGTATCATTGAGTTTCCTCGTTATGAAAGTTATGCACAAGCTTTTCCTGGAACGATGCCTTTTAGTGAAGGAATTGGTTTTATTGTCGATTTGAGAGAAGTAACAAAAGACGATATTGATCAGGTTTTTTATGTAGTGGCGCATGAAATGGGACATCAATACTGGGCTCATCAAGTATGTGGCGCTAACATGCAAGGAAGTGAAATGATGAGTGAAGGATTTTCACAATATTCCGCCTTAATGGTGATGGAAAAAGAATACGGCAAGAATAAAATGAAGAAGTTCTTAAAATATGAAATGGATGAATATCTAAGCGGTCGAAGTTCTGAATTAGAAGGTGAGAATCCAATAATGAAAACTGAAGGTCAACAATACATTCATTATAACAAAGCTAGTGTTGTGATGTATTATTTGAAGGAAATGATTGGCGAGAAAAAAGTAAATGAAGCTATGCATTCATTAGTAGCTTCATACGGTTATAAAAACCCACCATTTCCCACATCAAATGCTGCTGCAAATGAATTTAAAAAAGTAACTCCAGATAGTTTGCAATATGTAATTAAAGATCAATTCGAGAACATTACGTTGTTCTCAAATCGCATGATGAAAGCTACGTATAAAAAAGTAGGAACAGCATACGAAGTGACTTTAAGCACCACTTCTGAAAAAGTTCGTTCGAACGCGTTAGGTAAAGAAACAACAATTCCTATTGCAGATTATATTGATATTGGAGTTTTTGCTGAACCAAAAAACGATCAGAATCTAGGTAAAGTTTTAATTTATAAAAGATTGAAAATTAATAAAAAAGAGAATATTTTTAAATTTAAAACAAATGAATTGCCTTATGAAGCGGGTATTGATCCCTATAATTATTTAATCGATCGTATTCCAGATGATAATTTAAAAAAACTGGAAGAATAGCTAAATTAAAAAACATCTCAATTGTAGAATATGTTTTTTTATATTTGAAAAAAATTTGATTCAATGAAAAAAATTATTTGGGTTTTACTAGTTCTTTTATGTAGCTCATTATCCTTTTCACAACAAAAAGAAAAGGTTAAAGGATCTAAAATTGTAACTGTTGTACAAAAAGAAATTCCTGAGTTTACAGACTTAGAAGTTGATGATAATTTAGAAATATTTTTAATAAAAGGGGATAAAAGTACTCTTGAAATTGAAGCAGATGACAACTTACAAGAATTTATTGAATTTAGTTCAAAAGGAAAAATACTTCATTTGTTTACTTCAAGACAACTTTCTGGCGCTAAAAAATTAAGTGTTAGAGTAACGTATACGGATGATTTCAAATTGTTAATTGCAAAAGGTGATACCAATATCACCGCTTTAGCAGAAATGAATTTAGCAGATTTTACTTTCAAAATTCATGACAATGCAAAATTATATGCCAATGCCAATGTGAAAACATTTACAATGATGTCCGACGATAAATCGAAAGCAGAACTCAATTTAAAATCGGATGATGCAACCATCGAGATGAGTAAAAATTCTCAACTCAAAGCATTGATAGCAGCAACAAAAATGAAATTTGATATGTATCAAAAAACAAAAGCGGTTATCGAAGGTGATGTTATTGATTTTAAATTACGTTTAGATAATGATTCGGATTTCACTGGAATGAAACTTACCTCGAAAAACACTGAATTATTAACCGAAGGCTTTGCTGAGTGCAGCATTAATGTTGCGACAAAACTGATTCTTGATGCCAAAGGAAAAACAGAAACAAAAGTATACGGTACTCAAAAAATTGAAATTAAAAACTTTTTAGACAGTGCTGTATTGTCTAAAAAAACATTGAAATAATTAAAAATTGATTATAAAAAAGTCTCCTAATTCGGAGACTTTTTTTTTATCTAACGATCTAGTAAACTTACAATCTATTCCAAAGCTGCCAAATACCGTTCAGCATCTAAAGCTGCCATACAACCAGTTCCAGCTGCTGTAATTGCTTGACGATATACATGATCCGCTGCATCTCCTCCAACAAAAACTCCTGGCACATTGGTTTTAGAAGTTCCAGGTATATTTACGATATAACCCGTTTCATCTAAAGTTAAATAGTCTTTAAAAATAACTGTATTGGGTGAATGTCCTATGGCAACAAAGAAACCTGTAGCTGGAATTTCAAATTCCTCTTGGCTGGTTTTATTTTTTGCTTTTACTGCTGTTACCACTTGTCCGTCACCAATAACCTCAACAGTATCATGATTCATTAAAATGGTAATATTTTCCGTTTTACGAACACGTTCTTCCATTATTTTAGAAGCTCTAAATTTTTCGCTTCGCACTAACATAGTCACTTTCTTACAAAGTTTAGAAAGATAATGTGCTTCTTCACAAGCGGAATCCCCTGCGCCAACAATGACAACTTCTTGATTTCTATAAAAGAACCCGTCACAAACCGCACAAGCAGAAACTCCACCTCCTAATTCAAG
>CANHMG010000019.1 GCA_947461795.1 Flavobacteriaceae bacterium
CCAGCTTTGATAAAAAGTCTCACTAAATGTGCAGTTTTATAAGCAGCAATTCCACCAGAAACGCCTAGTACTATTTTTTTACCACTTAAAACTGACATTGTAATTTATTTTTCGTTATCTGCTCTATGGTAGATTTTACCATCCAACCATTCTTGTACAGCTAAAGCATGAGGTTTTGGTAATTTTTCATAGAATTTAGAAACTTCAATTTGTTCTTTGTTTTCAAAAACTTCTTCCAAACTATCATTATATGTTGCAAACTCTTCTAATTTTTCAGTTAATTCTTTTTTAATTTCAGAATTAATTTGATTAGCTCTTTTCGCCATAATAGTAATCGCCTCATACACATTGCCCGTAGGTTCTTCAATAACACTTTTGTTGTAGGTTATTGTGTTTACTGGAGCATTCGTCTTTTTTAAATCCATGACATTCGTTTATTTAGAAAATTGTTTTAAATCATTATCAATTTTTGCAAGCATCTCATCAGCTTGCTTTTTGTATTTAGTGTCCTCTTTAAATTTCATTAGATTTGTATACGCAATTTTGGCGTTTTTTAATCTTTCTTCCATTTTAGCTGGAACACTATTTATAGCTAATTTATAAGCAGAATCAAATCTATAAAATAAAGCAGGTTCTTTAAATGGAGTTCCTGGGTATTCTGCAATAAAATTCTCTAAAGCTACTAAAGCAGCTTTATAATCTGAAATCGTATTGTATTGTTTTGCGATTTCGTAATATTTTTTTTCTAGTTTATCCGTAAGCTTTTTTAAAGTAACATTCGCTTCAGGAAGGTATGTTGAATTCGGGTACGTATCAATAAAATTCTGTAATTTATCGATGGCTTTGATTGTTTCTGTTTGATCTAAGCTATATGAAGGTGAAAGCATCGAATAACATTTCCCTACTAAAAAAGCTGTTTCTTCTATTTTTTCGCTTTTAGGATAACTTGAAACAAAACTTTCAAACTGATACGCTCCTAAATAATATTGTTCTGTAATATAATACGATTGTGCAAACATATAAAACATCTTTTCAGACTGTGGCTTCCCTCTAAAAGCAGGAGCTAATTGCTCAAAAAGACGAATTGCTTTGTTGTATTTTTTGGCATTATATTTTTTCTCAGCCTGATCATATTTCACAGAAACATCATCAGATTTTAAAGCTTTTTGATAGGGACTACAAGAACTTATTAAGATTGAAAAAAGTAAAAAGTATAAAAATTTAGTCATTATTTTTGAATGGTCTTGTTGATTTACAGTCCCAAATGGGATTTCAAAACGAACTGCAAATTTAGTTATTAATTAGAGACTACAAAATATTTTTTATATTATTAAAAATCAGACTTTATAATAAGAATTACTAAAGATTTTTGAGAAAATTTTCAATTTTAGAAACGAGTTGTGGCTCTACATTTACTAATGGCAATCTCACTGTATTTTCTGACAATCCTAAATATTTAAAAATCTCTTTAATTCCTGCTGGATTACCTTGTTCGAATATTAGATCAATTCCATCTGCTATTTTATAATGCAACTCATAGGCTTCTTTTACTTTATGTTGCAATCCTAATCGAATCATCTCAGAAAATTGTTTAGGAATTCCTTCTCCAATAACGGAAATGACTCCGCTCCCACCTGCTAATACAATCGGTAAGGCAATCATATCATCACCAGAAATCACTAAAAAGTCTTTTGGTTTATCTTGAATTAGACGCATAGCTTGTACCATATCGCCAGCAGCTTCTTTAATAGCTACGATATTTTTAAAATCATTAGCTAATCTAATTACTGTCGATGGCAACATATTACTTCCTGTCCGAGCAGGAACATTATATAATATAATTGGTTTTGGAGATGCTTGGGCAATGGCTTTAAAATGTTGGTAGATTCCTTCTTGTGTTGGTTTGTTATAATAAGGAGAAACGGAAAGTATCGCTACAAAACTAGATAAATCTCTAGTTTTTAATTCCTCAATAACTTTTGTAGTATTACTACCACCCACACCAAGAACTAAAGGTATTCTATTGTTATTAGCTTCTACAACCGTTTGAATCACTACTTCTTTTTCATTGGGACTTAAGGTAACATTTTCGGCTGTAGTTCCTAATACAACTAAATATTCTATCTGATTGTCTATTTGAAAGTGAACTATTCTTTTAAGTGCTTCAATATCAATAGTTAAGTCTTTTTTAAAGGGAGTTACGAGTGCAACTCCAGTTCCAATTAATGATTGCATATTATATTTTGTTTAGTATTTTTAAATATTTAAAAAGCTCTTCAATAAACACTTTGTAATTTTCAGCATTGGTATCAATCATAAAATGATTTAGTTTTTTATCAATGGAAGAAAATCCAACTTTAAAATTGGCTTTCGATTGATTGGAAACTAAAAGTAATGCTGATTTTTCTGTATCATAATAATTGATTAACAAATCAAATTTTTGAGCTATAAAATCTTTAACTTCAGACTTATCAAAAGTAGCGGTCCAACTTAAATCTTTATGACAAAACGTTGGATAATCAAAGATTTCTTTTTTCTTAATTATGTCTTTGAAAACCAAAAAATCAATATCACTATCTTGTATTCCGTTTTGAACCAACTCAGCAAATAAGGCTTCTTTTTCGTAAAAATAACTTTCGTCAAAAATAATCCCTACCGTTTTTATCGTTTTATTTAAAGGAATGTGATTTACATTGACGATGCTTTTCTTAACTATTTTTTGAGTAAAAAAATTCTTTAAATAATTTAAAAACATATTACATTTACTTGAATTACAAATTTACTTAAATAACTTACATTTCGGATGGTAAAACTAAAAAACTATAACGTTGTATTGGCTCATTTTGTTTTATTCTTAACATTTATTTTAAATGTTTCTTGTAACCCGCCAAGGCTTTGTGTAACAAAGATTGAAGGGAAACAAATAGCCATTACCAATCAAAATAGCGAAGTCCCTGCAATCGAACGATTTATAAATCCTTATCGCGAACATATCGATAAAGATTTGAGTACTGTTTTAGCATTCGCACCAGAAACATTAGATAAAAGCGGGGAATGGCAAACTCCTATGGGGAATTTATTCGCGGATGTAGTTTATCTAAAAGGAAACCCCATTTTTAAGTCAAGAGAGAATAAATCTATGGATATTGTATTATTGAATCATGGTGGAATACGGTCAATTATACCCAAAGGAAATATAACGGCACGAACCGCTTTTGAGATCATGCCTTTTGAAAACAGTTTGGTAGTAATTGCATTGAAAGGAGAGCAAATTGAAGAACTAATACAGTATTTCATTAGAGAGAAAAAACCACATCCTTTACATGGTTTGAGCTTTACAATTGACAAAGATAATGTGGCTAAAAATATTCAAATTCAGGGAAAATATTTTGATAAAGAAACTATTTATTATGTAGGTACAAACGACTATCTATCGAATGGTGGAGACAATATGACTTTCTTTAAAAAAGGAATACAGAAATATGATTTGGAGTATAAATTACGAAATATCTTAATTGATTATTTTAAAGAAGTGGATACTGTTTCGATTATTTCGGATCAAAGAATAACTGTTGAAAAATAATTGGTATGCCTAGCCCTGATGGTAGTGGCATCCTTTTGTTCCGGTGTTTGGAACAAAAGATAGAACGAAGAGCAGGAATAGCTTCTAAAAAAAAATGAAATGAAAAGAAGAGAATTTATTGAAAAAACGGCGGCAACTACTGCATTTGTTGGTTTAGGCTTGTCATTAAGCAGTTTTAAATCGGATGCAATTAGCTCCTGTGACACGAAACATTTGACCATACTACACACCAATGATGTGCACAGTTATATTGATCCGTTTCCTCCGACGCATCCGAAAAATCCGAATATGGGTGGTGTGGCAAGAAGAGCTGCTTTGATTGAAACTATTCGAAAAGAGAATCCAAATGTTTTGCTCTTGGATGCAGGTGATATTTTTCAGGGAACTCCTTATTTTAATTATTATGGAGGAGAATTAGAATTTAAATTGATGAGTATGATGGATTATGATATTGCGACGATGGGTAATCATGATTTTGACAATGGTATCGATGGATTTCATGCGCAATTGCATCATGCAAAATTCGATTTTGTTTCTGCCAATTATGAATTTAAGAATACCGTTTTGGATGGCTTGATAAAACCCTATAAGATACTCCATAAAAACGGGATTAAGGTGGGTGTTTTTGGTTTAGGAGTTGGATTGGATGGACTAGTGGATAAAAAAAATTATAAAGAAACTGTTTACAATGATCCCGTTGGTGTAACTCAAGATATAGTTCGTATTTTAAAGCAAGAGAAAAAATGTGATTTGGTAATATGTTTGTCCCACTTAGGATACAAATATAAAGACGAACCGGATAAAATTTGTGATTTGAAATTGGCAGAATTGACGCAAGATATAGATTTAATCATTGGTGGTCATACGCATACATTTCTTGACAAACCAACCGTTATGAAAAATGCTATCGGACAAGATGTTTTGGTGAATCAGGTTGGTTGTTATGGAATAAATTTGGGTAGAATTGATTTTTATTTGGATTTGAATTTATCGAAATCAATACTTGGAAAATCGATTGTAGTTTAATTTTTTGCTTCTACCATAAACATTAAAAAAGCATAATGTGCTAACGAGAAAACTAAGGCAGATATTGGTTTGAAAATTTGAAAAGACAAATAAAACTTATCAAACATAAAAAGAATTACTAAGAACGTGAATAATAGCGTGCTTATTAAAAGCCAAGAATTTTGTTTGTTATCATTCATTACATAATTAGAAAGCCCAATTCCACAAAATATTGAGATGATGACATCATTGATAATTGTTGCATAAAAACTAGGATTATCAGGGCTTACCATGATATAAATGAGATAGGAAAAAATAAAAAGAAAAGGGATTGAAGCTAAAACTATGGGCACTAAATAAACTGAATCTCCATTTCTAATAATTACATAAATACTGACTAATCTATAAATTAAGAATGCTAAAATACCATAAAGTAGAAATTGTGAATCCGAATAGAGTAAAAATACATTAGATAAAAAAGCAAAAAATAAAGCAACAAGATACCATGTACTTTTTTTGGTTGAAGTTGTTATATAAACAAGACAAAGACTTGGAATTAATAAAGGTTTCAATAAAAAAACAAAATCTTTAAATTTATAATATTCGGCTATAATCAATACTATGGTTATTGCAAAAAATAAACTTGTAAAAACCATAATTTTGAAATTCCGCTTCATACTAAATCAATTTGAAGTATTTTCATTTATCTCTGCTGCAATTATATATTTATAATATGAAAAAAAAGCAAATGCACTTAAAATAACTTCTATTGGACGATTAACAGAAAGTGTTAAATCTGAAATAATGTAACGCTCTATAAAAACGATAAATCGCAATCCAATAAATAATAGCGTACTAATTAGTAACCAAGAATTCTGGCGGTTTTCATTTTTAAAATAATTAGTTATCGATATTCCTGCCAAAACAGATATTAAGCTACTTTGAAGAATTAATACATTAAGTTCAACATTTGAAATATCATTTGTTACAGAAATTAAATAAAAAAAAATTACTAAAAATGGGAAGGAAATACCAATAATGTGAAGGTAATTTTTGTCTTTTGATAAATTAAAAATTATTAAAAGTGCAATAATTCTTGTAAAAATGAAAGTTAAAATACCAAAAAAAAATAATACCGTATCTCTATAAAAAAAGAGCACATTACTCAACATAACAAATCCTAATAAAACATAGAATAAGCTACTGTTTTTTTGAGTATTTAAAAAATAAAGAATACCAAGTAGTATTGGTAGCATTAATCTGATAATGATTGTAGTTTTATTAAAATCAAAAAGTTCAGTTATAATTTCAAAACTTACAAATGCAAAATAGGCTATATTTAATCCATACTGCAATTTGATATTAGATTTCATAATCTTAAGTTTTGAAATTCAATTTATTTAGATTTTTTTAATTAATTATCTTATAACGTTTTTGCTTACTTTCATCCAATAATATAGACAGATATAAATAATATTGACCAATTAAGAATAAAACCATAGTTATTGGTTGTAAAATTTTATAATTCACATAAAAAACATTAATCACAAATAGTAATTGAGAAAAAGTAATAAGTACAGTACTTGTTAATAAAAAAGCACTCGATTTATTATATTTTGCAAAGTGATTTGCCAAACACAAGCCACCGAAAAATACCATGAAAACACCTTGAATTAAAAACAAATAAAAATTATAACCTAATTCATTAAAAATAAAGATTGTTTCTATAATAAATAAAATCGCAAAAGGTAAACTACATAAAAACATTGGTAAAGCACCTGGGAATTTGATTTTATTCATTATTAAATATAAAATTATTATTCTATAAAAAAGAAAGAAAACTGTACCCATTACAATACATGAAATTTCGTTTGAAATTAAATACAAGTTTGCTATCCAAACTAGAAAAAGAGCTGCTATATAATATAGATTCCTAATTTTTGAAGAAACTAAATAAATACCTATTAAAATTGGGATTAAAACTGGTTTTGTGAGCGAAATATAAAATTGATCATTGTTGTATTCTGCAATAAATTCTATAAAAGCAATAAAAAAATAAAAAGCAATTAACGGATTTAATAAACTTGATTTTTTAAACCAAACTTCATTTTTTTTCATAAATTATTTTTAATAATAACAGTTAGTTAGCGCTAAAAGTAATATATTTTTAAATAAAATTAAAAAATATATTAATAATTAATTTAGTAAATTAATTAAATCAAATTCTGAAATTATTGGAATTTTTAGCTGATTGGCTTTTTCTAGTTTTGCTGGCCCCATATTTTCACCTGCAATAACATAATTTGTTTTTGCAGATATTGAACTTCCTATTTTACCGCCATTATCTTCAATTAATTGTTTTAGTTCATCACGGGAAAATTTAGAAAAAACTCCTGAAACAACAAAAATTTTACCTTCAAGTTTCGTTGTGGCATTTGGGTTTTCTTTTACAAGGATTTCAAATTGAATTCCATAATCTTGCAATCTGTGAATAATGATTTTGTTTAGGTCATTTTCAAAAAAATCAACAACACTCGCAGCAATTCTTTCTCCAATTTCATCCACTAAAATTAAATCCATTAGAGTGGCTTTGCTCAGAGAATCTATGTTTTTATAATGCTTTGCCAATTTTTTAGCCACTGTTTCACCAACATATCGTATACCAAGTGCATACAATACATTTTCAAATGGGATTTGTTTGGATTTTTGAATGCCGTTGATCAAATTTTCAGCTGATTTTTGAGCCATTCTTTCTAAAGGAAGAATTTGTTCTACTTTTAATTCATATAAATCTGCATAATTTTGAATAAGTCCATTATTAAAAAGCAGTGCTACTGTTTCTCCACCTAGTCCATCAATATCCATTGCTTTTCGTGAAATGTAATGTTGAATTCTACCTATGATTTGAGGTGGACAACCATAAAAATTTGGGCAATAATGGTTGGCTTCCCCTTCATTTCGAATCAAATGGGTCTGACATTCTGGACAATGCGTTATGTAATTCGTTGGTTGTTGAATTTCCGTTCGTTTATTTAAATCTACTGCTATTATCTTTGGAATTATTTCACCACCTTTTTCTACAAATACAATATCGCCAATTCGAATGTCTAATTTTTCAATTTGATCGGCATTATGAAGCGAAGCACGTTTGACAATTGTTCCAGCCAATTGTACTGGTTCTAAATTCGCAACTGGCGTGATGGCTCCGGTTCGTCCTACTTGATAAGTAATAGAGTTAAGTCGAGTGGAAACTTGTTCTGATTTAAATTTATATGCTATTGCCCATCGTGGTGATTTTGCTGTATACCCTAATTCATCTTGATGTTGAAAAGAATTAACCTTAACAACAACACCATCGGTTTCATAAGGCAATTGATGCCGATGAATATCCCAATAGTTTATATATTCAAATACTTCATCTAAGTTTTTTGAAAGTTTAGCTTCCTTTGGGACTTTGAATCCCCAATTTCTAGCCATTTGCAAACTTTCAAATTGTGTATTAAAAGGAAGTTGATTTCCTATAATAAAGTATAATAAACATTCTAATGGCCTTTTAGCTACTTCAGAACTATCTTGCAATTTTAAACTTCCGGAAGCAGTATTCCTAGGATTTGAATAGGGAGTTTCTCCAATTTCTATAAGATCTTGATTCATTTTTTCAAAACCTTTAAAGGGTAAAATAATCTCCCCTCGAATATCAAATTTTTCAGGAAAGGAATTTCCGTTTAGTTGTAATGGAATTGATTTTATTGTTTTAATATTGTTAGTTACATCATCACCTTGAAAGCCATCACCTCGAGTAATTGCTTTTTTTAGCTTTCCGTTTTCATAGGTAATACTAATGGATGCTCCATCATATTTTAATTCACATGTATATTCAAGTGGAACATTGCCTAATACTTTTTGCAATCTGTTTTCCCAATCTACTAAATCTTCTATCGAATAAGAATTATCCAAAGAATACATTCTAAAATCATGAGTAACAGTTTTAAAATTTTTGGTTATTGAGCCTCCTACTCTTTGAGTTGGTGAATTTTCATCGAAGAATTGTGGATTTTGGTTTTCTAATTCTTGAAGTTGTTGCAGTTTTTGATCAAATTCAAAATCGGAAATCGTTGGATGGTCTAAAACATAATAATTATAGTTGTGAAGATTGAGTTCTTCTCGTAAAGCTTGAATAGTTTGTTGAATATCCATAAAAAAAATTGGCTATTTTAGTTTTTAAATTGTGTACTAAAATAACCAATTAAAAGAATATTGCATGGGATTATGAAGTAATAATTGAATTTATTTGTTGGTATAATTGCCCATTACTTAAAAAAGCTCCTTGTTGAATTAATCCAAATAGCGAAGCATTTCTTTCTTCTGTAAATTCTTTCCTTCCTGTTTTTATTTCGATAGTTTCGGTAAACATATTGTCACTGAGCCATTGCAATCCTTCTTTGGTTAAAAAATCTGTTTCGGTTACGAGTGATTTTAGAATAATAGACTCAATATAGGAATCAAAACATTGAAAGAGAAAAATATGATTCTTTGAAAAATGCTCTAAATAGTTTGCTCTAGACAAAACTCCTTCCCATATTAAATCAGAAAAAACATCGAGTTCTTGTTCAGCAACTTCGGGTTTTTCTGTTTTGATTGTATCCCATTCTGCTTTATCAATAGATTGAGAGGCAAGGAAATTAATAAACTCAGGATGCAGTTCTTCAAATTGTTCTTTGGTGAGTCTGTTGTATTTCATTTCGAAGTATAAGTATTATAGTAATTGTCGTTCATCTTTCTTTGATTTAATCGAATTCTTAATTTTGATTAACGAATGTTGAATTTTGAAAACAGATGCATAGCCCCGATAATAGTGAAAATCCTTTTGCGCCTTATTTTGGCACAAAAGATTGTAACGGATAGCGGGAATTAGCTTCAAAAAAAAATCCCGAAAAAGATCGGGATTTTAATTGTATGTCACTAGATTTTATTTATCCGCAACAATTTCATAAGGCAATTCAAGAACAACTTCTCTGTGTAAACGAATGCTAGCAGTATATTTACCAGTACGTTTTACGATTCCGCTTGTAATGAATTTTCTATCAATAGATTGTCCAGCTTTTTCTAAAGCTTCAGCAATATCAATATTTGTAATAGAACCAAAAAGTTTTTCACCACCAGCTTTCGCTGAGATTTTTATTTCGATAGCTTTTAAATTTTCAGCCAATGCTTTAGCATCGTTTACTACTTTTGCTTCTTTATGTGCTTTTTGTTTTAAATTTTCAGCCAAAACCTTTTTTGCAGAAGGTGTTGCTAAATGAGCATGTCCCTGCGGAATTAAGAAGTTACGTCCGTAACCTGCTTTCACAGATACGATATCATCCTTAAAGCCTACATTCTGTACGTCTTTCTTTAATATAATTTCCATAATTGCTTCTTTATTATTTTAGTAAATCAGCCACATATGGCATTAACGCTAAATGTCTTGCTCTTTTCACAGCTACTGACACTTTTCTTTGGTACTTTAATGAAGTTCCAGTTAAACGACGTGGCAAAATTTTACCTTGTTCGTTTACGAATTTCAATAAGAAATCTGCATCTTTATAATCAATGTACTTGATTCCAGATTTTTTGAAACGACAATACTTTTTAGTTTTGTTGGTTTCAATGTTTAAAGGTGTAAGATATCTGATATCCCCATCTTTTTTTCCTGAAGCGGATTGTTGTAGAGTTGCCATAGTTACGCTTTTGCTGCTTTTAATTTAGTTCTTCTTCTTTCTGCCCAAGAGATGGCGTGTTTATCTAAACTTACAGTTAAGAAACGCATGATTCTCTCGTCACGTCTAAATTCAGTTTCAAATGCGATAAGCACTTCACCTGCTACCTTGAATTCGAATAAATGGTAAAAACCACTTTTCTTGTTTTGGATTTCGTAAGCCATCTTTTTCAGACCCCAATCCTCTTTTGATATCATTTCTGCTCCTCTGGACGTAAGAAATTCTTCGAATTTGCTCACTGTTTCCTTTACCTGAACATCAGATAAAACGGGATTTAAAATGAAAACAGTTTCATAATGATTCATAAAAATTTGTAATTAAATTGTTAATTTTTGCAAAAATAATCTTTTTTTTTAAATAAACAAGTAAAATGCATTTTTATCCGTTAAAATGCAAAAAAAACCGATAAACATTAGGTTGAATGGAAAAAACATTTTACTTTCGTCATTCCAAATCTATAATAAATAAAATTATGAAACTAAATTGTGTAGTCGTTGATGATAGCTCCATTCAAAGGATGATCATCGCAAAGTTAGTAAATAATCACCCAAATTTACATTTAATAGGTGATTTTTCAAATGCAATTGAAGCAAAAAATTGCATGTCGGTTCATACCGTTGACTTAATATTTCTAGATATTGAAATGCCAGTCATTAGCGGTTTTGATTTTCTAGACGGTTTAAAAACGAAACCTCAAATCGTTTTTATCACGTCTAAGGCTGAATACGCTATGAAAGCGTTCGATTATGATGCAACGGATTACCTACAAAAACCGATTGCTTTAGATCGTTTTAACGCTTCTGTAAAACGTGCTATGGATTTCCATATGTTGAAAAAGGAAAACCAAGAAGATGAAGGAGAGCATATTTTTATTAAGAGTAATCTTAAAAAATTAAAAGTATTTACTTCAAAAATCAAATGGATTGAAGCTTTTGGTGATTATGTAAAAGTTGTTACCGAAGAAGACAGTAACTTAGTCCTTTCTACTATGAAGTCCTTTGAAAAAGATTTGTCGAAAGATAAATTCATTCGAGTTCATAAATCGTATATCATTAATATTGATAAAGTAGAACGATTTAATAGCAAATTCGCGGAAATTGGTATTACAAAAATACCTTTAAGTAGAAACAAGAAAGAAGATCTTGTTCGAGCATTAGCAATAGCTTAATAAAAATCTACATTCACAGCAACTTTTATCGCTCTGAATTGTGATATACTTTCAAAACTATCCAGAATTTTCTGGATAGTTTTTTTTATGTTTTGTAAAGATTGATCATGTGGTATCTTTATTAATATCGTTCGAATGTATTCATTTCGAATTCTACTTATTGCAGGTTCTTCCGGTCCGAGAACTGGAATTTTCAAATTTTGTTGCAATACCTCGTATAGCCAAAATGAACCTTGTTTTAATTTATCATAATCACGTTGTTTCAAAGTAAGTTTGATTAATCGATAAAAAGGCGGATAGAAATAGATTTGTCTTTCATATAACTGTTCGTTATACATACTTTCATAATCATTTCGAGTTACTTGTTGAATTGTATTATGATCCGGATTATAGGTCTGAATAATTACCTTCCCTCTTTTAAAAGACCTACCTGAACGACCGGCAACTTGGGTCATCATTTGATAGCTTCTTTCAAAAGCTCTAAAATCGGGGTGATACAACATATTGTCAGCATTCATAATACCTACCAAACTCACATTGTCAAAATCCAAACCTTTGGCAAGCATTTGAGTTCCTACTAAAATATCAATTTCTTTATTTTTAAAGCCATCAATTATTTTTTCAAAGTCAAATTTTCCTTTAGTAGTATCTTGATCCATTCGTCCAATTTTAGAGTTTGGAAATAATACATTCAATTCTTGTTGAATCTGTTCTGTTCCAAATCCTTTTGTTGTTAAATGAACACTTGAACAACTATTACAATGGGTTGGCATTGCTTCAGAATATCCACAATAATGACATCGCAATTGATTTTTAGTTTTGTGAAATGTCAAACTTACATCACATTGAATACATTGAGGTACATTTCCACAAGTCAAGCATTCTACAATGGGAGAAAATCCTCTGCGGTTTTGAAATAATATTACTTGTTCCTTCAATTCCATCGCCTCACCTATTGCATTAACAAGTGAATCGCTAAAATGACCTGACATTTTTTTTCTAAAATACTTGTCTTTCAAATCAATCAACTCAATATCAGGCAATTGAACATTACCAAATCGTTCGGATATTTCTACCAAACCATATTTATTCGTTTGCGCATTATAATAGCTTTCTAAACTTGGTGTAGCAGATCCTAATAATACTTTAGACTGATGCTTATTTGCCAAAACAATTGCAGCATCTCGAGCATGATATCTTGGTGCTGGATCTTGCTGTTTAAAAGTTACTTCATGTTCTTCATCAATAATTAGCAAACCCAAATTAGAAAAAGGCAAAAACAGAGCCGACCTTGCTCCTATTACAATTTGAGCTTTTTCAGAGTTTTCTTGAACTTGTTTCCAAACTTCAATTCTTTCGTTATTACTGTATTTAGAGTGATAAACGGCGACTTTATTACCAAAATAACTTCTCAATCTTGCTAGCAATTGAGTAGTTAAAGCAATTTCAGGTAATAAATACAAAACTTGCTGCTCTAATGTGAGATAGTTTTCAATGAGTTGAATATAAATTTCAGTTTTTCCACTAGAGGTTACTCCGTGCAATAGACAAACATCTTTTTCCAAAAAATTGTTTTGAATGGCATCAAAGGCTTTTTGCTGTATTGGACTTAATTGTAAAGCCTCATCTTTGAGAGGTCCATTATAATTAACTCTATCGTGTTGAATATAATATTCTTCAAAAATATTTTTATCAATTAATGATTTTATTGTAGCGGAAGAAAACCTTCTGTCCTCAGTGATTCTTTTAACTGAAATTGGTGTTTTCTCTGAAGCTTGTAATTGAAAATAATATAACAGTATTTCACTTTGTTTGGCTCCTTTTAAAGTTTCAAGCAATGCAATTAATTGTTCTTCTTCAGAAAAATCTTGATGCAAGCGTAGATAACGAATTAGTTTAGGCTTGTAAATTTCAATTACTTCTTCTTCTACAGTTACTATGTTTTTGTCAATCAGTTTTTGAATTATTGGAAAAATATTTTTCTTATTCAAAATTGAAATTATGTCCGTAATCTTCAATGAGGATTGATATTGCAATGCTTCATACACTAAAAATTCATCATTAGACAATAGTGATTCGTCAACATTATCGGTATTCTTTTGATAAATTACAGTTTCGCTTTCTAAGAGTAAAGCACTTGGCATAGCTCCACGATAGACATCTCCAATAGCACACATATAATAAGAAGCAATCCATTGCCAATGCTCAATTTGAATTTCATTGACAATTGGATATTCATCTAATATTTGATGTATTTCTTTAGCTGTATAGGCAGTTGGTTGATTTTGATGAATTTCTATAACTAAAGCAGTATAAATTTTACTCTTCCCAAATGGAACAGTAACGCGCATCCCTTTTTTGATAAAATAAAATTCGGCCTCCGAAATACTATATGTAAAGGTTTTAGATAAAGAAAGTGGCAGTATAACTTCAGCAAAAAAAGGCATCGAATTGGGATTTATTGTTGATTTTTAAAGTTTTTATCCTTTTACTCGTTCCCAAAATTGTGTGCGTCCAAAAAGATTAATACCAATAAAACCTCTAACTTTTAATTGATCTTTGGATTCGAGTGACATACTACATTTGTAGACTTTACCATGTTTAGGGTCTAAAATTTTTCCATTAGAATAACCTCCTTTGTCTTTGGTCAAACCTTTGATTACTATTAATCCAAGTACAGGTTTGTTTTTATCTTCACCTTCGCATTTTTCACATTTGGGGTTTTTTGCTTTTGAGTTAAGTAATTCCACAATTCTTCCATAGAATTTATTATGCTTTTCGAAAATTTCTATGACAGAAGTTGCTTTACCTGTTTCATCGTCAATAGTTTTCCATTTACCTAAAATACTATGATTTTGTGCCAATAATAAAGAGGAAGTCAATCCAAATAATATGCTTAGTATAATTTTATTCATCTGATTTGTGCCTTTTTAATTTATTTATTGCAGCATCTAATTCAAATCCTAAAAGCAGAATCATACAATTAATCCAAATGTAAAACATCATAATTAATAATGTTCCAATAGATCCATACAATTGATTGTATTTTGAAAATTTAATCACCCAAATCCCAAATCCGTATGAAGATAAAATAATCAAAATTGTAGTAAATACAGACCCTATCGATACAAACGATCTGTTTTTATCATGTTTGATTCCAAATTTAAATAATATAGAAGTCGTAATTAATATCATTAAAATTACAAATACATATCTCCCAATTATAATCAATGGAATACGATCACTTAACACATCTTGAATAATTGTCTTTTGTATAAATACTTCAAAAACCACTATCATTGCAACTGTTATCAAAAGCAACAAGGAAAGTACCAACGAGATTCCTAACGCAACAAAATATTGACTGAAAAATCCTCTTTTAATGATTACGTGGTGTGAAGTTTCAAACCCACCTAGAATTGCATTCAACCCATTTGCCATTAAAAATATAGCCATTATGAATCCTGATGATAACAAACCAGAATGACTATTATTGAGAATATCATTGATAATAGACGCTATCGCATCATAGGTGCTTGGAGGAACACTATCTGCAACAAATTCTAAAAAATCTTGTTGAAACCCTTCTATTGGAATGTAAGGGATTAAGTTTAAAATAAACAATGCAAAAGGAAATAAAGCCATAAAAAAACTAAATGCAATAGCTCCAGCTCGATACGACAAAGCTCCTTCAGCTATTCCCAAACCATATAATTCTAGCAAGTCATAGAGCGATAAACCTTGAAGCCAAGGCAATTTAATTTTCTGAAGAGGAATTACAATATTTCGCAACACTGGAATTTTTTCAATAGATGCTTCTATTTCTTTGCTCATGTTAAATTGCTTTTAAACTTAAATCCATATTGTAAACAGAATGAGTCAATGCTCCAGATGAAATATAATTTACTCCACATTCAGCATATTCTCGTATGGTTTTTTCATTAATATTCCCAGATGACTCTGTTAAACATTTTGAGCCTATCAAACGGACCGCCTCTCTAGTATCTTCAAAATTAAAATTGTCTATTAATATCCGATACACTTCCTCATTTTGAAGTATTTCTTTTATTTCTTCAAGGTTTCTAGCTTCTACAATAATCTTTAAATCAAGTTTGTTTTCAGCAAGATATGCTTTTGTTTTTGTAATAGCATTTGTAATACCGCCAGCAAAATCATTATGATTGTCTTTAAGCATAATCATATCATACAAAGCAAAGCGATGATTTTCACCTCCACCAATCTTTACTGCCCATTTTTCAGCAGCTCGAAAACCTGGAGTAGTTTTACGTGTATCTAAAATTTTAGTATTCGTTCCTTCTAATAATTTGACGAAATTGTTGGTTTTAGTAGCAATTGCCGACATTCTTTGCATTGAGTTTAATACCAATCTCTCAGCTTTTAAAATCGATTGAGAGCTTCCTGAAACATGAAAAACAACATCTCCATGATGCACTTCTGCTCCGTCATTGATAAAAATTTCAACTTTTAAATCTGAATCTACATTTTGAAAAATCATTTTTGCAAAGGCTACTCCAGCAATGATTCCAGTATCTTTTACTAATAATTTTGCTTTGCCTCTTGCAGAAAATGGAATACAGGCCAACGAACTGTAATCGCCGGGTCCGATGTCTTCTCGGATTCCGTTTTCAATAATACCTATTAATTCTTTTTGAAATTGTAATTCAGATATCATGCTTAAAATATTGATAGGCTAAAATAGGATTTATTTTGAGTATTTGAAAATTGAATTCAATAAATCAGATTTGAATGCAGTTTAAATATTAAAATCCCAATTTTTAGTTTTATGCCATAAGTTTCCGTTTTTAACCTCCAATGGAGATTCAAAATTATTCCAATACAAAGCACCAGTTCCTAATCCTTGTGGCATAGAATTATTTTGCAAATAGGTCCATTGTGCGATAGCATTGAGACCCACATTACTTTCTAAAGCAGAAGTAATCCACCAGCCAATTTGATATTTATCAGCGAGATCAATCCATTGTTTTGTTCCTCTAAAACCACCAATAAAACTTGGTTTTAAAATGATGAATTGAGGCTTTATTTTTTGCAATAAAGCTTCTTTTTCTTCTAGCGTAAATACACCGATTAGCTCTTCATCTAAAGCAATTGGAATTGGAGTGATTTTACACAACTCTGACATCCTGTCATGTTGATTTTTTTCAATAGGCTGCTCTATACTATGTAATTTAAAACCAGATAGTTGATTTATTTTTGTTAAAGCAGTATTTGAATCAAAAGCACCGTTAGCATCTACTCTAATTTCGATTTGTTCGGGAGTATAATTATGTCGAATATACTGCAATAATTGAAGTTCAATATCAAAATCTATAGCTCCGATTTTGAGTTTTATGCAATGAAAACCATCGGCTAATTTTGCCTCTATTTGTTCTTTCATAAAGGCTTCTTCGCCCATCCAAATCAAGCCATTTATTGGGATACTTTTTTGTCCATTAGTGAAATCAGAAGGAAATAATATAAATGGATCTTCGCTTTGTAAAGATTGAAATGCCATCTCTATTCCAAACTGAATGGATGGGAATTCGAGAAGACTTTCCCATAATTTTTCTTCACCTAAATGAATGTTTTCACAAACCCATTTCAATTTTTCTTCATAATCCAAACGATCGTCACAACTCAATCCACGAAGCAACCCACACTCACCTACTCCTTTTTTACCCTTTTCTTCTAAAATGATAAACCAAGTTTCTTTTTCATTCATTATACCTCGGGAAGTTCCTGAAGGCTTTTTGAAGTGCAAAATGTATTTATGATAAGAAGCTTTCACGAGGAACGATTGATTTAATTTAGAATTCGCAATATTTTTTTGAAATTTTTAGTAGGTAAACCGTATTTTTTAAATTCTCCAAAATCGAATTCTACCTGCTCTTTCCAGCTAATCGTAGGAAATACGTTATAATCTTTATAGGTTTTGTGAATTTCCTTGGCTTGAGAAAGCCTGTCTGTAAAAAGATACACGTGGGCTAATTCTAATTTTAGATTAATTTCATTGGGGTCGATTGCAATTCCTTTGTTATAGGTTTCTTCTGCTTTAATGAATTGTTTCGTAAGTAAATAATAATCCCCTAAAGTGAAATAATCCATCGCTACAGCTTTGTTGGCGTCGATTATTTCGTTTTGAACGATGGCAATCGCAGCAGCATATTTACCAGATTCAAAGACTTTCGCTGCCTTGTCTCTGATGATATTGACCAATTTAGCAGTTTCTCCTGTTTGTTGAATACAGGCTTCTATAATAGCGTCTGCTTCTTTTTTTATTTCAATACCTAAAAGGCTTTTGTATTCTTTGTAGGTATATTTAGTAGTAATAGCTTCTAGATAACATGCGGTAAATGCTTCTTTTTTATTTAAAGCTTTATAAACATAATTATTTTTAATCACCGTAATAACTTCTTGCTTATGAGTTATATTCCAACCACGACTAGACTTAATATCTACCCAAGGTACTACTTCGAGAATAATTTTTTGATTGAGAATCCAATTTTTACTTTCAAAACCAAACCACATGGCGTTGGTTTTAAAACAAGTTGTACCATCGAGCGTGATTCTCTTGGCATCTTTGTTTATTGCTTCATTTTGATACAAACAAGCTTTGTCTATTTTCCCCTCTTTTTTGTATTCTAAAGCATTTTCTTTGGAGGTAAAAAGTGCGTATTTACATTTATCATCGCCCGTAATTTTGGATAATAAAAAAACCGCACCGGCTGATCCTTGACTGATTCCGGTTGGATCTGGAATGGCTTTAAGAATCGATACCAAACTATTTGATGTTTGTTGATTTTCGTCTAATAATGTTATTCGATAAACGATTTCTGTGGTTCCAATCGGCAATTCTTCTACGGGAATAACAATACGATCTCGAGCAGTTACGACTACTTGTTTGGAAGTTGCTCGGTCTTTGTCCCAATACCCATTAATTTGGGCGAAAGTGAACATCTTAATTAGTAGAAAGAGAAATATAAGTTTGTTTTGCATATTTTTTTCTCGCAAAGGCTCAAAATGAAAATAGATGTGATGGGATTTTTAATGCCCTAGCCCCGATAGTAACGTAAATCCTTTTGTGTCCGGGTTTCGGCGCAAAAGATTGCAGTGAATAGCGGGAAACAGCTCCTAACAATTATAATTCGATGCTTTCCCCTATTTCTAATAGCATTAAATCTTTTCCTTTATTGAAAAATTTCTGTATCGCTTCCTGATGATTGATTTCGATGAAACCAAAAGTATCATAATGACAACCCAAAATCTTGTCACATTCAACGAAATCAGAAGCAAGAATAGCATCTTCGACATCCATCGTAAAATTATTTCCGATAGGCAGAATTGCTACATCGAGTTTGGTTCGCAATGGAATAAGCTTCATGTCCATTGTTAAAGCAGTATCGCCAGCGATATAGATATTTTTGTGCTCCCCTTCTATGACGAAACCACCTGGATTTCCTCCATAAGTACCATCGGCAAAAGAACTCGAATGAATAGCACTAACGTATTTTACTGTACCAAAGTCAAATTTCCAAGAACCACCGTGATTCATCATATGTGCTTTGAAACCTTTAGCCAAATAATAGGTTGCGATTTCAGCATTCGAAACGATAATGGTTTCTGGATTGTTGGTCACTATCAATTCGACATCTAGTGTATGATCTTGATGTGCATGGGTTAGCAAAATATAATCGGGTTTTAATTCAGATAGATCGATGTGACTTGATTTTGGATTACCAGAAATAAAAGGGTCAATAAGAATCGACTTACCGCTCAATTCAATTCCGAGAGAAGCGTGTCCGAAAAATGTAATTTTCATTTTTATTATTTTATGTTTTTAGTATTGTTCAATGTAAAACGAAGTTAATAAATTAAAAGTATCTAAACCGAAAACATAGTAATTGCCTTTAAGGTTACTAGTAGTCGTTATTTCCCCATTTATTTAGTTATATTTTCAAAGTCTTTTTTAGTTGTAAAATAGTGAAGTCCTAAAATCCAAATTATTTGAAAAACATGAATTGCTTTTTGCATAATCGGCATATATTCTATATACGATCTAGTAAAATACATGTAACAAGCAAAATAGAATGTCAATAAAAAGAAAATAGATAGAATCTTAAAAACATTTAGTTTTGATTTAAGAATCAATATCGTGATGTAAAAGAAAACAATTAAATTTAAAACGCTAGCTATTGTTACTACGATATCGTGAAAATTTGGAACAACAATAAAAAAAGATAATCCAGTTAGAACAATTCCAAGATACTTGATGACATTTTTTATACTTTTCAAAATAATTTTTTTTGAAAAATCGACGAAGAATAAACCAAAAGTTAAATTATAAAAAAAGGAACCGATGATTGCCCATGGCCTTGCATCGTTATTCATCCCATTTAGTGCTTTTACACTTAATAAATTACTAATGTAATTTTCGGTCCAACTATAACCGATTGTTTGACTATTTTTTGGTGTACCCCCAGGATAATTTTGTGAGGCAATACAAATGAATACAATGGATAGAATTATTCCGATTAAAATAAAGTGCCTTTTGAGCATAGGATTGATTTAATATTTATTTTTAATAATCTCAAAGGCAACTTTTAAGCAAAATCGCATTTGATTTTTAAACAAACAGCTTATAACCTAATGATAATAGCTTTATGAGTTGTTCACTAAAATATCTGATAAAAAGAAAATCAGGCATAAAGAAAGTAATATCGATAAAAGAAAAGTGCTTATGGCTAGTTTCTTCAATTCAGGATCTAATTTTCTAACGTCTTTATTTTTGTAAACGGTAATTAAATGACTAATCATTGGAAAATAAGCTACTACAAAAATGTATTGATCGAAATGAAAATCATTTAAAAAAGCAAAAATTAAAACTAAAAGCATTGCAGTAATCACTAAGAAGTAATGGTATATTTTAGCTTTGGCTCCTCCTATCTTTACTACGATGGTGTTTTTATTTACTTTACGATCTGAGAGTTCATCGCGCATGTTATTGAGATTCAAAACCCCAACACTTAAAAGTCCAATTGCAGAGGCAGGCAATAACAACAAATACCCATTCTCTAGTGATTTGGCAAACATAAAATAGATTCCCATTGTACTTACCAAACCGAAGAATACAAAAACAAAGACATCTCCATAGCCGCGATATCCGTAAGCAGTATTTCCAACCGTATATCGAATAGCGGAAGCCACCGCTAAAGCACCCAAAATCAGGTACGATAAAGAATAGACATAATTGGTGTCTTTGAATGAAAAATAAATGAGTATCATCGCTGAAATCATGGTCAATACTGCAGTGAGTATCATCGCATTTTTCATAGCTACAGGTGAAATCGCTCCGCTTTGTATAGCGCGTTGAGGACCTACACGATCTTTATTGTCGGTTCCTTTGATACCGTCACCATAATCGTTAGCAAAATTGGAGAGCACTTGCAATCCTAAAGTTGTCGACAATGCAAAGATGACAATTTTCCAATTGAACATCGATTGTGACATGGCGTAAAAACTACCTAAAATAATCCCCGATACCGAAAGTGGTAAGGTACGTAATCGAGCTGCTTGAATCCAGTGTTTCATTTTTAATTGATAATTGATAACGAATAATTGATAATTAAAATCCGATTTGAAGGTAATTTATTTTTAAAAGAGTACGTATTCATCATTTGATTTAATTAATTATCAATTGATTCACATCCAATTGCTGTCAGAGGTTTCCAACTCATATAGCCAAAGGTTTATGTATTCTTTTAATTGAATATAATTTCCCAATTGAAATGCGATTGTACCTCCGGCGGTATGCAATGTGATGGAACCTATATTAATATTTTTATGCCAAAATAATTGTGATGTTGAGATGGCTTGTATTTTACTTGGTTCAATGATTTCGTTACTGATATCCCACGCTCCACTTTGCTTGATTATAAAATCATCTGTAATAAACAAGCGATTATTTCTGAATTTAAAATATTGAATAATCCCTACAAAAATAACATAAAAAACAGCTCCATAATTGTATTCGTTGCCAAGATTTGGAATGTTATTTTTAAAAAAATAAAACGCGACTAACGGCAATCCAATCGTTAAGAAAATGGCAAATCCTAATTTGCGAAAATTAGGTTTCAACATCACTCCTTTCCTTGGAATTTTATAAAAAAGCAGCTTTAGAATAGCCTCTTTTTCGTTGAAATTGCACCCTGGAATTTCAATTGCTGCATGACGTTCTTCTTTATCATTCTGAACAGCTTGTTTAATTTTCAAATGCAAAATATTTAATTTTTTCTGAAAATAGTTTTGAGAAACTGAAGTAATTTGCACTTTTTCAGGTTTAATTATAGTGCTTTTGGTATTAATCAAACCATAAGAAATAAGCAAAGATCCTTTTTGTTTGGAGATTTTATAATCAAAGAATTTTATGATGATTCGTGTTAAATTGATAAGAATAACGATGCCAAATAAAAATAAAACAACGATACACAAACTTTGAATAATGAGATTTGTATTGATATACTGATTCATATTCTCTTCTTCCCAAATCTCTTCTCCAATTATCTTTTGAGCATAATCTAAAATGGTAAAGAAAAAAAGTAAAAGCAACGAAAAGCTCTTTACATAATTGGAAGTAATCCCCATTTTAATGAGACTTAACAACCCTATTTGAATAAAGGGATGATTGTCTTCTGAAGTAAAATCGGGAGGATTTATTTCGTTTTCAACACTATTATTTTTCTTTACATTATCGAGTAATTTAGATTTTAATTCTAACGCCAATTGATGTGAAATTGCTCTGAGACCAACTTCTTTAGAATTACTTCCGGCGGTATCTACCTCTAAAGAATAAACCCCAATAACTCTTTGTAGTAAGGTTTGATTGATGTTAACTTGTTGAATTTTATTGAGTTGAATAGTAGTTCTGGTTTTATTCCAAATACCTTCATTAATCACAAATTCCTCTTTATCATAATCGAGATAAAAAGTAAAATTTAAATATTTCAAGTACGCTATAATACCTACTATGAGAACGATACTAACAAATCCAAGGGCTAAATAGATTTTATTAATTTCATTGTATTTAAAAACCCAAATAACTAAAATGGGCCAAAAAGCACGAGCATAGTGTTGTAAAGTGTCAAAAAACAAAACAAATATACCGATTGATGATTGTCTTTGAGGCTGATTGAAGTGTGTTTCCATTACAATTCTTTTTGAATTTTACCCATAAGTAATTGTTTGATGTTTTCAGCTTCTTCTTTGAGAATACCAGGAATTTCAATATCACTTGAACTACCACCTGCAGTAAAAATTTCAATCTTAGCCAAACCGAAAAATCTAGAAACAATACCTTCATGTAAAGAAACGTGTTGTATTCTATTATAAGGTATTACGATTGTATTTGTAGCAATAACACCTCGGCGGAAAAGCACATCATGTTGCCGAAAAGCAAATCCTTTTTTCACAAAAGCGAGTCTGGAAAAGAATAAAATCAATACAATAAAAACCAAAATAATTATCATCAAATCAGTTTGATACGGCTCTATTTCTTGATTGGAAACTGTAAAAAAATAGGCTCCTACACTTATGATAATTGAAAATAATGCTATATAAATTAAATTGATTTTCCAATACGATGGATGCAATTTTGAAAAGATAACAGTTTCAAATTTTGGAAGTTGTTTTGTATCGATTGTTTCATTGGTAAAATTCTCCATAGTAATAGTTTTAGATCATTAAGGCAACCACTTATTTTCTCCAAAATCAGGCTTTCTTTTTTCTAAAAAAGCATTCCTTCCTTCTTTTGCTTCTTCCGTCATATAGGCCAAACGGGTGGCTTCTCCAGCAAATACTTGTTGCCCCACCATGCCATCATCAGTAAGATTCATAGCAAACTTGAGCATTTTTATAGACGTTGGTGATTTTTGCAATATTTCTTGCGCCCATTGATAGGCAGTATCTTCTAATTCATCGTGTGGAATTACAGCATTGACCATTCCCATATCCTGAGCTTCTTGAGCAGAATAGTTTCTACCTAAAAAGAAAATCTCACGTGCTTTCTTTTGCCCCACCATTTTAGCAAGATAGGCAGAACCATAACCGCCATCAAAACTAGTTACATCAGCATCCGTTTGTTTGAATATTGCATGTTCTTTACTGGCTAAAGTCAAATCACAAACGACATGCAAACTATGCCCACCACCAACTGCCCATCCAGGAACAACTGCAATGACGACCTTAGGCATGAAACGAATGAGTCGTTGCACTTCCAAAATATTCAAACGATGTTGCCCATCTTCGCCAACATAACCCTGATGACCCCGTGCATTTTGATCTCCTCCACTGCAAAAAGAATACACTCCATCTTTTGTAGAAGGCCCTTCAGCAGAAAGCAAAACTACTCCAATGGAGGTGTCTTCTTGAGCATCGTAAAAAGCTTGGTATAATTCTGAAGTAGTTTTAGGACGGAAAGCATTGCGAACATTAGGGCGATTAAACGCAATTCTCGCAACTCCATTTAATTTTTTATAGGTGATATCTTCAAACTCTTTTACTGTTTTCCAATCAATCATAAGGGTATTTGTATTAATTTAGCGTAAAAATAAACCATTTTTTATATTTATCTAATATTAAATAAATTAAATGAATTTACTAAAAAGTAGTACTTTTGTTCGCATAAATTAAATAAATGAAACGATATCTTTCTTCAAAAAACAGTTATACGATTGCAATACTATGGGCAATCGTTATTTGTATGCTCCTACTCTTGTATATCGGCATGACGAAAGAACACGTAACCATTTTACCTATCGTATTGCTTTCATTAGTAATTGCTATGATTTTGTGGACTTTATTAGACACTCGATATGTTATCAAACAACATTTCTTATTGTATCGTTCTGGACCTTTTAGAGGAAGAATAGATATCGAGAAAATTCAAAAAATTAACTATTTTTCAGGGTTGTATGTTCCTGTTACTATGAAACCTGCACTAGACACTAAAGGGTTTATTATAACTTATAACAACAATGATGATGTTTATGTTTCTCCTATGAATAGTGATATTTTTCTTTCTGAGTTATTGAAAATCAATCCGAAAATTGAAATTAATAACGTTTAAATTGATAAACTCTCTTTTTTAAATTTTATTCTGTAATCAAATAAATTCCATCGTCTTTAATTGCAATCAATTTATCTTTATACAAAGATCCAATTGCTTTTTTAAACGTTTTTTTACTCATTTTCAAAACTGTTTTAATGTCTTCTGGATGGCTATTGTCATTCAGTCTCAGAAATCCTCTACTTGCTTTGAGTTCGTCTAGAATCTTCTGAGCATTGGGTTCAATATTATCATACCCCAATTTTTGAAGAGAAACATCAATTTTATGATCCGGTCGGATGGTTTTGATATAACCTCGCATGCGATCACCTGTTCGAATTCCATCATCATACACTTCATCTTTATAAACCAATCCTTTATGTTGTTCATTGATGATGACATTTATTCCAATCTCAGTAATGTGGGATACGATTAAATCGACTTCTTCACCATTTTCTACCGTTAAAGTTTCGTTATTCAAAAACTGATTGGTTTTACTAGAAGCCACCAATCGATTGGTTTTCTCATCCATATATAAATACACCAAATAGCGTTTTCCTTTTTCCATAGGACGCGCTTGTTCTTTAAAAGGAACTAAAATGTCTTTTTCCATGCCCCAATCCATAAAAGCACCTACTTGATTGACGTAATTAACACGTAACAAAGCAAATTCATTTAACAGAATATAGGGTTCTAAAGTAGTGGCAACAGGGCGTTCTTCATGATCTAAATAAACAAAAACAGTCAACTCATCTCCGATTTCAAATTGATTTGGAACGTATTTATTGGGCAATAGAATATCGTGAATTCCTTCAGGATCTGTCGTTTCATTACCAAGAAACAAACCTACTTTGGTGTCTCGTAATATGTATAAAGTATTGTATTTTCCTATTGCAATCATGGAGTTTGTTCTGAGATTCTGATGTAGAATGTTAGTGATTTTTGTGTGCCAAAGGTATGAAGATTTTAATTTAGATTTTTTACTCTATTTTTGAAATGCAAAATCTATTTTAGTTCATGAATGTAAAAGCACCTTCTCTAAAAAAACAATCGGATTCCAATCGAATAGAAGCACCTGAATCCGACTATTTATTCATCGGAATTTCACAACTTCCCAATTCCGGAAATGGTCTATTTACAGCCATAGATATTTATAAAGATGAAATTATTGCGGTATTTAATGGTGTAGTGCTTACCCACAAAAAAGCAGCAGCCATAGTTAAAAAAGGCAATAACGAATACTTCATGAACTTAGCAAATGGTCGTATTTTAGATTGCAAGCAAACGAAAGGTTTTGCAAAATATGCTAATGATACCAATGGTTTCTGTACATCTACTTTCAAAAACAAAGCGATAATTACATTAGATGAAAACGCTAACGTATGTTTGGTTGCTACTTCAAAAATAAAAATTGGGGAAGAAATTTTTTGTAGTTATGGCAAACGATATTGGAAAGAACATGCTAAATCAATTCCTTAAAGTATTGCAATAAAATTTTATCATTTTTTAATGTCGGCGTAAACACTTCAAGTATAACTGGCATTTCATTTTGAGAAAATAATGTAGCCAATTCTGTATTTAAACTTTTCTCATCACTAGCAATCGCATATATAAATCCATACATTTTTGCCAAATGTTCAGCAGTTAAACAATGTGACGTTTCAAAAAAAGTATTGAAAACTTTGATTTCTTCGTGGCCAGGCAATATTCTGAAGATGCCTCCACCTCCATTATTGATGAGGATTATTTTGAAATTCTTTGGAATGTATTGATTCCATAAGGCATTACTATCGTATAAAAATCCAATATCTCCCGTAATTAATGTAGTTTGTTTAGAATTTCCTACAGAAGCACCAATTGCTGTAGAAGTACTTCCATCAATTCCGCTTGTCCCACGATTGCAGAAAACTGAAATACTTGAATCGATATCAAAAAGTTGCGCATAACGAATTGAGGAACTATTGCTGATTTGCAATTGGGAATTCTTTGGTAATCTGGCTATTATCAGTTCAAATGCTTTTAAATCAGAAAAAACAATTTTACTCAAATAAGCTTGATGTTTTGCTTTTCGAGCTTCTTGAATCTTTTCAGCTTTTTGACCATAATCACTTTTTACTATTTTGGTAAATGGCAATACTTGGCGGAAAAAATCATTCGGTGTTGCTTCAAAATGATGCGCCAATGCTCCAAAAGTATTGTATGCTCTAAGCGGATCAATATGCCAATGATGTTCCGGACGATAGGTTCGCAACATCGATTTGATCCTTTTCGAAACAATCATACCTCCCAATGTAATGAGTATTTCGGGTTGAAATGCAATAAAATCTTTTTCTTTAAAAGGCGTAATGATAGCGTCAATATGATTCAAAAAGGAAGGATGAGATACATTAGAAGTAACTTCTGTCATCACTACGATGGAAGGATCATTCACTACAGCTTGGATTATTTCTTCCTCTATTTCATTGGGACCATTAACACCAATAAGAATCAGTTTCTTTTTGGCTGAATTCCAGATATTCGTACAAGCAATGATGTCTTCAATAGAAATACTCTTAAAAACTTTGGCAAAGCCTGATAACGTTGGATCTACAATTAATTTTTTTGTTGTTAAATATAATGGTTCTTCAAAGGGTGCATTGATATGGATTGGACCTTTTTGAATTCGAGCAATTGTAATGGCTTCGTTGATTTTAAAATCATTTTCGTCTGTTTCTCCTTCCGTTAAATTGGCATTGAATAAAGAATGATTCGTAAATACATTCCTTTGACGAATGGTTTGTCCATCTCCAATATCAATTTTATTTTCAGGACGATCCGCAGAAATTACAATCAATGGAATTTGACTATAAAACGCTTCTGCGAAAGCTGGATAATAATTTAAAAGAGCAGAACCAGAAGTACATAGGACAACTACAGGTTTATTAATTTGTTGTGCAATTCCCAATGCAAAAAAAGCAGCGCAACGTTCATCAGCAATGCTATAACAAGTAAATGCAGGATTATTTACAAACCCAATTGTTAAGGGCGCATTTCTAGAACCCGGAGAAATTACAATATGATTGATTCCCTTTGCCAAACAAATTTGAACAATACTTTGCGCTAAAGGAATTTTAGGATATATCATATTAAAAAAAACTGAATCGCAAATTTACAAAGTAATAGATGAATTTAGCTTTTCTTTATGAGTATAATTCTATAAAAACAAAATATATTTGTCTGAAATAAATCGAATTTATCAGTAAGTTTTATAAATGAAAAAAAGTTTAAAGTTTATTATAGTTGTTTTCTTGATTTTCATTTCATTTCAATTGAAGGCACAAAACAAATTAGATTTTGACGAAAGCGGTTATAAATCAGTAAGAGAACGTTCTATAAAAGAGCACAAGCCCATCTTTTATATGCTCTATGCTTCGTGGTGCGCTCATTGTAATAAAATGAAAAGTGAAGTATTTACAGATACTTTAGTCATCAATTATATGAAGAAAAATTTTGTTTGTGCTTGGCAAGATGTTGAAAAAGGAGAAGGTGATTATTTTAGAAAGAAGTTCGGAGTTCGATTTTATCCTACTTTTCTATTTTTAAATGAAGAAGGAAAAGAATTGTATAATGTGAGCGGTGAATTTAATTCACAAATGTTTATTACAGAAGCAAAGAATGCTTTGACTAAAGAAAAACAGTTGACTTTTTTAGAGCAACAATTTTTATCTGATGTTAGTAGTAGTGATAAATGCTTGGCGTATTTAATGGCTTTAAACAAAGGAAGAGATCGAAGTTGGTTAGCCCCAATTGCAAATCAATATCTGGCAACTCAAAAAGATTCTTTATTGATTAGTGCGAATAATTGGAAAATTATTGCCAATGGCGTATCCGATATACAGTCAAGGGAATTCCAATATGTATTGAATCATCAAAAAGAATTTGAAGCCGTAGCTTCCCCGAAAAGAGTGCAAAGAAAAATTGAAAATATCGTTATCGAATTACTCACTCCAGCTTTAGAAAATAAAGACACTATTACTTACGCTAAAAAACGGTTGATTGCTAAAACCATTCAGACCCATAAAAACGATTCTTTAGTTTGTACTTTCGACTTACAAATGGCGGAGCGAACTAAAAATTGGAAAAAATACAAAGATATTTCAAATGAAAACGTTGACGCTTTCTTTTATAAAGATGCTAAAACTTTGAAAGAAATTGCCTCCAATTATTTAAAGAACATATCAGATACAGTAAGTTTAAACAATGCAATTCGATGGGTAATTCAATTAATCACATTGAATGAAACATATGACAATCAACTTCTTTTAGCACGTTTGTATCAAAAAAATAAAAAAACAAAAGAAGCCATTCAATATGCAACTGCTGCCAAAACTAAAAATAGCAATTTAGGTTTTAATACAAAAGAAGCGGATGATTTATTGGTCGAATTGAATTCAAAGAAATAATCGATGAATGTAATCATTAGAAATGCAACTATAGAGGATGTTCCTCAAATCTTGGAAATAGTCAACCACGCCATTTTGCATACTACTTCTAACTATTTATACGATGTACAGACTTTAGAAAATCAGTTGCAATGGTTTGAAGAAAAAAAATCTAAAAAATTCCCCATCCTTGTTGCAGATTTTGAAGGAAAAACCATTGGATTTGGAACTTATGGTACTTTTCGTGAAAAAATTGGATATCAATTTACTGTAGAACATTCCGTTTATGTTGCTCCAGAATATATAGGCAAAGGCATTGGAAAACAACTCTTACTTGCCTTAATGGTTCTAGCAAAAGACGAAGGTTATCACACGATGATTGGCGGAATAGATGCTGCCAATAAAGGCAGTATCGCATTTCACAAGAAATTCGGATTTGTTGAAAACGGCGTCATAAAGGAAGTCGGATTCAAATTTGGGAAATGGCTGGATTTGCAGTTTATGCAATTGATTTTAAAGTAGAAATACATTAAATTTATTATTGATTTTTACTTTATAAAATTAAAAGTAATCAACATTGTTATGATAAAAAGTAACAAAAGACCTAAAATAAAAACAATATCCGCAATTTTTTCAAACCTTTCAACCGACTGATTTGTACTTCGAATAGACAAATAAGAAAAAACACAACTTGCCAAGAACAGAATAATTGCAAATGAAGTTAGCTCATCTATAACTGACTCTTCATTCAATTTGTTTACTTTCAATGAAGTCAATACCACAAAGCACAATCCTAATAAAGTTGCAGACGTATTGAGAATATGATAAACCTTTTTATTACTTTTCATTGACACTATCCCGCAAAGTGTGTAAGTTAAAAAATAATAGGGTTTGACTTTTTAATTAAAGTTGAACCCTTTTTTCAAATATAGTTAAGAACTGGTTGAGGATTAATCCCCAATTTTGGATTGGCATTGACCATTTTTTGGTTGCTTCTC
>CANHMG010000020.1 GCA_947461795.1 Flavobacteriaceae bacterium
ACCAAAAATTTCTTTGGAAGAAAAAGATTTCATACAAACCTTATTGGATCCTAAAACGCAGAATGTGGCGTTTCAACAACTCTTGAAAGAATACCAAAGACCTTTGTATAGCTTGATTCGGAATATCGTTTTGAATCATGATGATGCCGATGATGTTTTGCAAAACACTTTCGTGAAAGTTTTTCAAAATTTAAAGAATTTTAAAGGTGATAGCAAATTATTCTCCTGGATGTATCGCATTGCAACCAATGAAGCCATTACTTTTATCAATAAAAAAGCAAAAAGAAATGGGACAACCAGTGAAGCTTTACAAAGTAAAATTGTAGATAATTTAAAAGCAGATACGTATTTTGATGGGAATGAAATTCAAATTAAATTACAAAAAGCCATCACACTTTTACCTCAAAAACAACAACTTGTTTTTAAAATGAGATATTATGATGAGATTAAATACGAGGATATGTCGGAAATTCTTGGTACTTCAGTAGGGGCATTAAAGGCTTCTTATCATCATGCTGTAAAGAAAATTGAAAATTATATGACTTCGAATTAAACCTATTTCAAATTTATTTGTCCAACGACCATGAAAGAATTCAAACTAGATAAAGAACCCAAAATAACTTCCGGATTTACTATTCCTAACACTTATTTTGAGGACTTAGAAAATAAAGTAATCCAACGATTACCTGAAAAAGAAATCCCAGTTTATACCTTATTTACCAAAAGAAAAATAGTGCTATTTGCTATTGCCGCAGTTTTTATCATTGCTTTAAGTATACCAATAGTGAATGTAATGAAAGTAAAAACTCCCGAAATTGATGCTATTGTTTTAGAAAATTATTTAACACAACAAACAGACATTTCTGATGAAGATATTGCAGAATTATTAAATGATGAAAATATTAAACATATTAAAATCGATGTCAAAATAGATAACTCTGAATTGGAAGATATTTTAATATCAAATCCAGATATGGAAGAATACCTTAACTAAACTTTATTTATAAAAAAACATACCAATGAAAACCTCAAAACTACTCACTTTATTACTTCTTATCATGACCACTTTGACTTTTGCTCAGCCTCGATTCAATCAAAAGAAAGAGCAAATCAAAGCGTTAAAAATAGCCTATATAACCGATGAATTGCAACTTACAACGGAAGAAGCTACAAAATTTTGGCCTTTATTTAATGCTTATGAAGAGAAGCAAAAAAAATTCAGAAAAGAGAGAATTCGTTCCTATATGGATCAAAATGATAACGGTGATATTGATAAGATGACAGAAAAAGAAGCTTCTTCGGTCTTGATTGAAATTGAAAATTATGAGGAAGATGCTTTTCAAAATCGTAAAAAGTTTGTAGCAAGTCTTAAAACAATTTTGCCAGCTACAAAAATTCTAAAGCTTAAAAAAGCTGAAGAAGGTTTTAATAAAAAACTACTCAAACAATATCGCGATAAATTTTCAAAAGAGTAAGTATTTCATTTACAACTATTCAATTATTTTATTGTAAAATATTGATTTTCAATGCAATATTGTTAAATTAACAAAACTTTAAATTATACTGGCATAGTAATTGGATTTCGATTTTTAGAATTGAAAATGTAATTTCAACTTCTAGTATTAATCAAACCATTTATCGATATGAAAACTACATTGATTACCTCAGCTTTATTTTTATTCCTTTTTGCCTTACCAACTTCTGCTCAAGATCGAACTACAGTGAATGCTACCAGTTCTGAAATTAGTGATAATTTAGATTTAAGAGCCATTGCTTCTCTTTTCGGAGATGCGAAAAATTTAGAAGATTTTGAAAGACAATTGAACGATCCAAAAATTCAAATTTCTAATTTAGATTTAAACGACGATAATCAAGTAGATTATCTTAGAGTTATTGAATCTGTTGAGGGAAACACCCATTTAATTATCGTTCAATCGGTTTTGGGAAGAGACACTTATCAAGATGTAGCCACGATCGAAGTGGAAAAAGACAGCAACAATCAAGTTCAAGTTCAAGTGGTTGGAGATGTTTATATGTATGGACAAAATTACATTTATGAACCTGTTTATGTTGCAACTCCAATAATTTATAGTTCATTCTGGGTTTCAACGTATCGTCCTTATTGTTCGGTTTGGTATTGGGATTATTATCCTACATTTTATTATGCATGGAATCCTTGCCCAGTATTTAGATACAGAAATAATGTAAGCTTGTACATTAATCTGAATCACCATTATAATTATGTAAACGTAAGACATTGTCCTAGAGCTTATGCTTTATACGAAGGAAGAAGATCTAATTATTGTGAAAGAAAATCTCCGAATCGTGGATTTGCTTACAGAAACAATACCGTTAAAAATAGATATGAATTAGATCAAACAAGAACGATAAAAAGTGTTGCTATTAGAAATGAAGTTGCCTATGCCTCTACTCGAAATAATGACAGAAAAAATGAAACCATTGGTAGAGAAATTAAAACCACTAGAAATACAGTAAACACAACTAATGCTGAGCCAATAAAAAATTCTTCCACTACAAGAAATAGTACTATTGAAAGAAAAAACACTACTGTAGAACCTAGTAATCCAATTCGTAACTCAGTGCCTAGTAAATATACAGAAAACACCTCAAACAATACTACTAGAGATCCTAAATACACAAGGTTAAATACCAATAATTCAACAGAAAGACAATCTGATTTCAAGCGGGAAAGTTCGAATCAATTCACACAATCAAGAGTCAATTCACCTAGAGAAAATAACCGAAGTGGGTCTTCTCAAAGTAGCAATGAATCCAATTCAAGAAATGGAAATGCAGGAAGACAAAATAATGCTAACACCTCTCGTAGAGGTTAATAAAATTACACCTATTAAAATAAATTCAAGGCATCGAAAATATTCGGTGCCTTTTTTATTTCAAGCTATAAAAAAATAATATCTTTGCTCTCTTTTTAATAGCATTTCATGAGTTCAAATAGTCACTCGCATCAACTTCATAGCAAGCTTTCTGCTGCAGGTTTATTAATTACATTAGGTATTATTTATGGAGATATTGGTACATCTCCTTTATATGTAATGAAATCCATTATTGGTGAAAGCATCATTTCGAAAGAATTAATCCTTGGAGGTTTATCATGTATTTTCTGGACGTTGACATTGCAAACTACTCTAAAATATGTTATTTTAACCTTAAGTGCCGATAATAATGGGGAAGGCGGTATTTTTGCCTTGTATGCCTTGGTCAAAAAAACAAAAATTCAATGGCTGATAGTTCCAGCTATTATTGGCGGAAGCGCTTTATTAGCCGATGGAATTATAACGCCACCGATTTCAGTATCCTCTGCTGTGGAAGGGTTGCGGATTTTTAAACCCGATATTCCTACAATACCTATAGTAATAGCTATACTTTTTATTTTATTTACTATTCAACAATTTGGAACCAAACTCGTTGGTAAATTTTTCGCGCCAATGATGTTAATCTGGTTTTCAATGTTAGGAATTCTAGGCATGATACAAATGTGTACCAATCTAGAAGTTTTTAATGCACTAAATCCTTATTATGCTTATCACTTATTAACTTCTGATATAAGCAGTCAAGGGTTCTTTATTTTAGGTGCCGTATTCTTGTGCACAACAGGTGCTGAAGCATTGTATTCAGATATGGGACATTGTGGTAGAAAAAATATTCGTATCAGTTGGATCTTTGTAAAGACAACATTAGTTATAAATTATTTCGGACAAGGAGCTTATTTATTATTACATGAAGGCAAAACTTTAGAGCAATTAGGAATCTCTAATCCTAATCCGTTTTATTTGATGATGCCAGTTTGGTTTCAACCCATTGGAATTGTAATTGCTACTCTGGCAGCAGTTATTGCTTCTCAAGCTTTGATTAGTGGATCTTTTACACTTATCAACGAAGCCATGCGTTTGAATTTCTGGCCTAAAGTAAAAATAAAATTCCCTACTGATGTGAAAGGTCAATTGTACATTCCATCCATCAACTGGCTACTCTTTTTAGGTTGTGTGGGAGTAGTAATTTATTTTAAAGAATCAAGTAATATGGAGCATGCGTATGGATTAGCAATCATATTGTGCATGATTATGACAACGATTTTACTTAACTTCTATTTAATAATGAAAAGAGTAAAATGGTATTTTATTGCACCCATAATTTTAGTTTATTTAGCCATAGAATTTAGTTTTCTAGCCGCCAATATTGTGAAGTTTTTAGATGGAGGTTTCGTTACACTTTTTATTGCTTTAATGCTCATCGGGATAATGTCTACATGGTTTTTAGCCAAACGAATTAGTAAAAATTATACAAAAATTGTAAAAATTAACGACTACAAAAAAGTATTAGCCGAATTGAGTGTCGATTTATCGATACCAAAATATGCAACCCACTTGGTTTATATGACTAACTCTACTCGATCTGATGAAATAGAAGAAAAAGTAATGTATTCTATTCTACAAAAAAGACCGAAAAGAGCCGATATTTATTGGTTTATACATGTTAATGTAATGAGTGAACCTTATCGAAAAGAATATAAAGTAATCGAAATTGTACCCGACGATATTTATCGTATCGACTTTTATCTTGGATTTAGAGAACCTACAAAAATCAATTTGATGTTTAAGGAAGTTATCAAAGACATGGTAAGCAAAGGAGAAGTTGATATTACAAGTCGCTATGAGTCTTTAAATAAAAATAATATTTTAGGAGATTTCAAATTTGTGCTTTCTGAAAAATTCCTTTCGAACGATAGTGATGTAACTTTCTTTGAAAAAATTGTAATGAATGCTTATTTTATTATGAAAAAATTCAGTTTGTCCGAAGAAAAAGGATTTGGTTTGGACAGTAGTTCTGTGAAAGTGGAACAATTCCCTTTAGTATTGCATGCTCCAGAAAGGATTTTGATGGATAGAATCAAATAACGTTTAGTTTTTTATTATTTTCCCTTTTTTGGTAAAACCATCATCCGATAGAATTTCGTACCAGTAAATTCCGGATGCGAATAAAGAGGTATTCAAATAGTCTTGTTCGTTCATTATTTCTACTGACTGTAAGACTCTTGAAGCACTATCAAATAATTTAATTATAATCCGCTTTTTTTCAGGATTTTTAATATTTAAGACAGAAGAAAAAGGATTTGGATAAAGTTCTATCTCATTCTTTTCTACATTTGTAACATTTAAAGGTTCACATTGTAAACAATTTTTTTGAAAAGTCACTCTCGAATCAGAACTAATCAAATTATTAAATCCCTGACCAGCTAAACAATCTAATTTTAATTGCGCATCAAGCCATAAAATTAAATAGTCATCTAAAACAATATGCTGTTCATCTCTTGTGATGGTTGGTTGCGGTGTACAAGTAGATTCTCCAAAATTACAGAAGAAATTACTGTTGGCCATCTGACAATGGCTTCCACCATTTATTAGAATGTAGGTTTTACAATTACTCCCTAAGGAATTATACATGGCTTCTTGATTGGTACTCGGAGGAGTTACACAGTCGTTTGCTCCAGCCACAACTAATGCCGGAATAAGTAAACTACCCGCAGCTGCAATGGCAGATGGATTTGTTTCAGCTGCAGCTAAAGTTATAATCGTCTTGATATTTGAATTATATTGAGGCGCTAAAAAAGCCGCTCCTCCTCCCATACTATGTCCCATAACAGCGTTCATCAGACTCACTCTGTCGAAAAAAATAGTGCTTTGAAGCATCCCCAAATTAAAAATTTGCGCTGATACAAAAGCCAAATCTTTTCCGTATTCGGTATGTGAAGGAGAAATACTACCCTCTGTTTTTGGAAAAGCCATAATATATCCTTTTGGTACTATTGCTTCCCATATATTTTGATAGGCATCCCAAGTCATAACGAAACCATGTCCAAAAGTTAATGCAGGGAATTTTTCGAATGAACTTATTGTCATCGGCACATTATTTCCAGCCGTATCTGATGGATAATAAATCTCTGTTGCTATACTTCTATTATTTCTGGAGGCATCAATAAAATTAATAGTGGTATGACCAATAGCAAAAGGTTGTGACCAAGTTGGAATAGTAGCAATTACCATTATTAAAACTTGAACTAAAAGAAGTTTTTTTATTTTATTAATCATTATGCTGTCTTTTTTGTAAATGTATAAAATCTTCATTATCAATCTTTATCCAATTTAAATAATTCTATTTTTCATACATCATTTAATAGTACCTTTGCACCTCAATTTAAAATAATGAGATTACACAGAAATTTAGTTTATACTACAATCGATTCCTTAAATGCTATTTTCAATGAAGGAGAATATGCTGATAAAGTAGTAGCTAGAGCTTTAAAAAAAGACAAACGTTGGGGAAGTTCGGATAGAAAATTTGTAGCGGAAACAATATATGAAATCGTTCGCTGGAAAAGACTTTATGCTGAAATTGCCGAGGTAAAAGAACCTTATGACAGAGAAAATCTTTGGAGAATGTTTTCCGTATGGGCCGTATTAAGAGGGTATCCTATCCCCGATTGGAAACAACTCGAAGGAACTCCAGAACGCAAAATTAAAGGGCGCTTTGATGAATTATCTAAAATAAGAACTTATAAAGAATCTATTCCAGATTGGATGGACGAATTGGGAGTAAAAGAATTAGGCGAAAAAGTTTGGTCAAAAGAAATTGCAGCTCAAAACCAACCTGCTAAAGTTATTTTGCGGGTGAATACTCTAAAAACCACGAAAGACCAGTTAAGAGCAACCTTAATGGATTTAAACATTGAAACCGAATTTTTAAAAGATCAACCAGATGCTTTGGTCTTGAAAGAAAGAGCCAATGTATTCCTAACAGATGCTTTTAAAGAAGGAATGTTTGAAGTGCAAGATGCCAATTCACAATTAGTAGCACACTTTTTAGAACCAAAACCTGGAATGCGAATCGTAGATGCTTGTGCCGGTGCAGGAGGAAAAACATTGCACATCGCTTCGATCATGGAAAATAAAGGGCAGCTCATTGCAATGGATTTATACGAAAGTAAACTCAAACAATTAAAATTACGAGCCAAAAGAAACGGAGCTTTCAATATAGAATACCGCATTATCGACTCGACAAAAGTGATTAAAAAATTACACGAAAAAGCCGATAGAGTCTTGATTGATGCGCCCTGTAGCGGATTAGGTGTTTTGAAAAGAAATCCTGACGCTAAATGGAAATTACAACCTGAATTTATTGAAAATATTAAAAAAGTACAAGCTGAAGTACTAGAAAACTATTCTAAAATGGTAAAACCTGGAGGAAAATTAGTTTATGCAACTTGCTCGGTATTGCCTTCTGAAAATCAAGAGCAAATAAAACACTTCTTAAACGGAGATACTGGTAAAAACTTTACCTTTGTTAAGGATTCAAAAATACTAGCATCCGAATCTGGCTTTGATGGATTTTACATGGCATTGCTGGAAAGAAAATCAAATTAAAAAAACTATGAAAAATATTTCAACTTTACTATTATTATTTTTATTTACCATTGGTTTTGCTCAAATTCCATCAGGATATTACAATACGGCAACTGGAACTGGATATGCTTTAAAAACACAGTTATTCAATATCATTAAAGTGAGCACTGATAGAGGTTATAGTGGATTGTACACAACCTACCTAACTTCCGACAAAGATTTTTATTATGAAAATAACGGAACCATGTTAGATGTTTATACAGAAAATCCAACTGGACCTGAATGTGAATTTACTTATGGAACTGGTCAGGATGATGGAACATTAGGAAACAATGAATGCGAAAGATATAATAGAGAACATTTAATTCCACAATCGGTATTTAGTGCCGCTACCCCAATGTACTCAGATGCTCATTTTGTTCTGCCTGCCGATAAACACGTGAATGGTCAAAGAGGAGATTTGCCTTTTGGTAAAGTAAATACCGCTAATTGGACTTCGATAAATGGAACTAAAAGAGGCACCAATTTAAATTCTGGTTATTCCGCTGGTTATTCTGGAGTTGTTTTCGAACCCATCGATGAATTTAAAGGAGATATTGCTCGTTCTATTTTATATTTTGCAACTCGTTATGAAGATCTTGTTGCTGGATATTCGTATGTCATGTTTAATGGTACAAGTGACCAAGTTTTTGCGCAACCCTTTTTAAATATTCTGTTGACATGGAATGAACTTGATCCTGTTAGCCCAAGAGAAATTGCAAGAAATAATGCCATCGGTACCAATGCTCGTCAAAAAAACAGAAACCCTTTTATTGATAATAATTCCTATGTTACAAGCATTTGGGGTGCTCCACTTGGAGTTTCTTCTTTTGAAGTTTTAAATGCTGTACGTATTTTTCCAAATCCAACAGATACCAATTCGGTTACAATATCGAGTGCTACTTCATTAGACGCTATTCAATTAATTTCTGTAAACGGTCAAATAATTCAAGAAGTTAAAAATCCAATTCTTCAAGAAAATAACTATGTGTTAGACCATCTAATAGCTGGATTTTATTTTATTAAAATATCTTCAAAAGAAGTTTCAATTGTGAAAAAAATAATCGTTAGATAAATTTCATTTCAATATTTCTTAAATGTCTTCCACATTAGAAGACATTTTTTTTTGCCTATTACAGAAGTTAATTTCTAACCCAATCCAAAAAAACAAATTAGATTTACAGTCCAAAAATCATTTTTATGAGAATATCCTTTTCGCTTTTCATGGCATTGTATTATAGTTTCTGTTTCGCTCAAGCAGGAAGTCCAGCTTTTCCATACTACAGTGGATTTAATTTTAACCAGACTGGAACTGCTCTAAAAAATGATTTAAGTTCCAAAGTAATTGCAACTCATACTCATTTACTAACCTATCAAGAAGCTGAAAACGCTATCAAAGTTGTCGACCTAGATCCCGAGGACTTTAGCAATCAATACGTTTTACTAGTATATGGCTTTAGTGGTAATATTTGCCCTGATAATTTTTCAGATTTCCCAGATCATAGAAGACGTTATTACGATGCTGATGGTACTTCAAGTTGCCAATGGAATAGAGAACATACCTATCCAAAATCATTAGGGAATCCAGATTTAGGAACCGATGGTCCAGGTGCTGACGTGCATCATTTAAGAGCTTCCGATGTGAATAGAAATGCCAATAGAGGAAATTTGAAATACGGTCCAGGAGCCGGAAACTCTGGGAATTATATCGGGTTTTGGTATCCTGGTGATGAATGGAAAGGAGACGTTGCTCGTATGATGATGTATATGTATTTACGTTATGGGGAGCAATGTTTACCCACAAATGTTGGTGCTGGAACTATACTAGAAACTGATCCGAATATGATTGATTTATTCTTACAATGGAATGCGGAAGATCCAATTTCTGAAATAGAAGACCGAAGAAACACTTATATGGAAGATACTACAAATAATTATTATGCTCAAGGAAACAGAAATCCATTTATTGACAATCCCTATTTAGCAACAAAAATATGGGGTGGAACACCCGCAGAAAACAGATGGCCTACCGCATTATCAAATACCAATTTTGATTTGTTTAGTGATGTGTCAATCTATCCAAATCCAACACAAAACAATCATGTGACCATTGCTAGTGATATTGCACTAGAATCAATCCAAGTGCTCAATACTAAGGGGCAAATCATTCAAGAAATCAATCATCCGACTGCTATTAATAACTCCTATGCTTTAGAAATTCAAGCTCAAGGATTTTATTTAGTAAAAATAAATTCGAACTCACAAACAACTACCAAAAAAGTCATTGTAAATTAATTTCATTCAACAAAAAAGCTCCGATATAATTGGAGCTTTTTTGTTATTATTAATTGTTAATTATCACTTGACTAGTCGTTCATCGAAATCAAAAACTCTTCATTATTTCTAGTCTTCTTAAAGCGATCATTGATAAAATCCATCGCTTCTACTGGATTCATATCCGATAAGTATTTACGCATGATCCACATACGTTGCAATGTTTTTTCATCTAATAATAAGTCATCTCTACGTGTGCTTGAGGATGTCAAATCAATCGCAGGGAAAATACGTTTGTTCGCAATCTTACGATCCAATTGTAACTCCATGTTTCCAGTTCCTTTAAATTCTTCAAAAATCACTTCATCCATTTTAGAACCAGTTTCCGTTAATGCCGTGGCAATAATACTCAACGAACCACCATTTTCTACATTACGTGCCGCACCGAAAAATCGTTTTGGTTTTTGTAAGGCATTCGCATCTACACCACCACTTAATACTTTACCTGATGCTGGTTGAACCGTATTGTAGGCTCTTGCCAAACGTGTAATCGAATCCAACAATATAACTACATCATGCCCACATTCTACCAAACGCTTTGCTTTTTCTAAAACAATATTGGCAATTTTAACATGCTCTTGGGGCTCTCTATCAAAAGTAGAAGCGATAACTTCACCACGAACAGAGCGCTGCATATCGGTAACTTCTTCTGGTCGTTCGTCTATCAGTAAAACCAATAAATAGACTTCTGGATGGTTTGCTGCAATGGCATTGGCAATGTCTTTCAACAACATGGTTTTACCCGTTTTTGGTTGTGCTACGATCATGCCACGTTGCCCTTTTCCAATGGGTGAAAACAAATCAATAATACGAGTAGAGATTGAACTTCCTTTCTCTGCCAATCTAAATTTTTCTGTTGGGAAAACTGGAGTTAAATGCTCAAAAGAAACACGATCACGAACCACTTGTGGGTCATGACCATTAATTTTTAATACGCGAACTAATGGAAAAAACTTCTCTCCTTCTTTAGGCGGACGCACGACTCCTTTTACAGTATCGCCCGTTTTTAATCCAAACAATCGAATTTGTGAAGTAGACAAATAAATATCATCCGGAGAGGCTAAATAATTGTAATCCGAAGAACGTAAAAAACCATAACCGTCTGTCATCATTTCTAAAACACCTTCACTTTCTATAATTCCATCAAATTCAAAATCGGAATCTCTAAAATTGTTTTTCTTGTTTTTAAAGTTGGGGTTTTGATTTCCGTTGCCATTCCCGTTTTGATTGGGATTGGAATTTCCATTCTGATTTGGGTTTTGTTTATGAAGTTGATTGGGATTAATCTTCTTTTCAGGTGTAGATTCTTGAGCTACTTCTTCTACTTTATCTGTAGTTTCGTTTTCTTCTGAAACTTCAGATTCTGAAGCATTCGCTTTTTCTATTTTATTGGCAACTTTCTTATCGTAATCTGCTTTTTTAAACTTTATTACTTTGGGAGCTCCTTTTGGATGAGATGTTGCTTCTATCGGTGTTGCTTCTTCTATTGTTTCTGTTACAATTTCATCTGAAACTGCAATAGGTTCGGGTTCTGAAAAAAGAGTAGCCGACTTCGAAATAGCGGGTTTCTTTTCCGCTGTAATTCTAGCTCTTTTCGATTTCTCGTCAGAAGTAGCTTCAGGAGTCACTTTCTTTGTTTCTTTGGCTTCACTTGCAACTTGATTTTCTATAATCATTGCAATTAAAGCTTCTTTTTTAACACCGTTAAACTTAATGGCTTTGGATAATTTAGCGATGTCTTGAAGCTCAGTTAGCTTCATTTCTTTTAATACAGAAATATCAAACATGAATGTTATTTGAATTTAGATTGATTTGGTATATTCTAAAAAAATTGTAGTGTAATTTTATGAGGTGAACAGGTCGTAAAATGAAGTACTTACGAATTAGTCTTGCAATAATACGAATAAAAATTTATGATACAATAGTATTTATTAAAAAGAAAATATATTTTTGTGGCACAATAAAGCAATACATGATTCAAAGGATTCAAACTATTTATTTACTCTTAGCCTTTTTGATAACGGGAATTTTACCTTTTGTTTTTCCGTTATGGACACTTACTGACGGAAAATCAGAAATGTTTATGAGTAACCAAATCTATTCAATACTTTTTGGTTTAAGTACTTCTTTATCTTTATTAAGTATTTTGTTTTATAAAAAAAGACAACATCAATTTGTTATTGGCAGATTGAATATCATATTAAATTTAATTTTATTAGGATTATTTGTATATCGTTCGCTAAATCTATCTGGAGAAACGCTTGCCGTTTCGGAGAAGGGTATTGGGATGTTTCTACCGATTATTGCTATCGTTTTTTTAGTGCTGGCCAATAAAGCCATCAAAAAGGATGAAGATCTCGTAAAATCTGTCGACCGATTGAGATAAACCTATAAACTTAGTTTATTTAGTGCGAAGAAAAACCTGGACAGATGTTCGGGTTTTTTTTCGCGAGTTACTGAGATTCTGAGTGCCTGAGTTGCTGAGACATTATCAGATTTGAAGTAATCCATACTTAATCTTCAGAACCTAGTCCTCTAGCTAGTGCCAAACTTCTCAGGAACTCAGGAACTCAGCCACTATTTCTTCCCCAACTCCACTATCTCCAAATCCTTTATTGCCTCTCCATTAATCACAAATCGAAGCATCGTCCGTACTTGATGAAAACCGCTTTTACCAGCAGCTCCTGGATTCATGTGCAACAAGTTGAGTTTCTTATCATAAATCACTTTCAAAATATGGGAATGACCACAAATAAATAATTTCGGTGGATTCTTTGTGATTTCCTCCCTGATTTCCTGATTGTACTTCCCTGGATAACCACCAATATGTGTGATCCAAACGTCAACACCTTCGCAGAAAAAACGATTGTGAAGCGGAAACTCCATTCGGGCTTTATCATCATCGATATTGCCGTAAACAGCGCGCAAAGGTTTGTATTTCTTGAGTGTATCGGTTACTGCTAAATTCCCAATATCACCTGCATGCCATACCTCATCGGCTTGATCAACATATTTTAAAATGACGTCATCGATGTGACTGTGCGTGTCGGAAAGTAAAATAATTTTTTTCATTTTTAGAGTTGCTGAGTGCCTGAGATTCTGAGTTTTTTTTAGGAGCTTTTTCCTGCTATCATTCCAATCTTTTTTGAACATTGCTTCGTGCCTAACAATGACTCAAAAAAGGATTTTCCCTTCTATCAGGGCTAGGCTTTCCGGTAAAAATAAACATTCTCATTCCAAATAAAAAATTAGATTCATGGAGTCTTCGTTGTAATACTCAAATTAACATTTTGTTACCATTCTCAATCTCAAAATCAATTCTATTAATAAGTATATTTGCACCTGAAAACCGACAACTATACATGCGTTATTTCATCCAATTTTCTTATAACGGTACAAATTATCACGGTTGGCAATCGCAACCTAATGCCCTTACTGTACAAGAAACATTGACCAAAGCCATGTCAACTGTACTGAATCACCCAATAGAATTGATGGGTGCAGGTCGAACCGATACTGGTGTTCATGCCAAAATCATGTATGCACATTTCGATTTTGAAATGGAATTCAATGCAGAAAGTATCGTTCACAAATTGAATTCTTTTTTACCCAAAGACATTTCCGTTTTTGAAATTATAAAAGTTCCTGATTCGGCTCACGCCAGGTTTGACGCCAAAAAACGTACGTACGAATACCATATGCATACTTTTAAAAACCCATTTTTGACGGAATTAAGTTGGCAATACGGACATCCGCTAGACCTCGTTCTTATGAATGAAGCGGCTAATTTATTGTTAACTCATACCGATTTCGAATGCTTTTCGAAAGTGCATACGGATGTGAACACTTTCAATTGCAAAATCACTTTTGCACAATGGGCACAAGAGGAAAATAAGCTTATTTTTACCATCTCAGCCGATCGATTTTTACGAAATATGGTGCGAGCTATTGTAGGAACTTTGCTCAATGTTGGGTTGCATAAAATTACAGTAACTGATTTTGAAGCAATATTGAAAAATAAAAACCGAAGTGAAGCAGGATTTTCGGTTCCTGCTCACGGATTGTATTTAACCGAAATAGTGTATGATTACGTAAAACACTAGCCCTGATGGAAGTGGCATCCTTTTGTTCTGGCGTTCAGAACAAAAGATAGAACAGACAGCAGGATTAGCTCCTAAAATAAATGAAAGCAAAAGCATTTGACACGCTCGTTTTTAAACGAATTTTAAAATATACGAAACCCTATCAATGGCGGTTCAATAGTGTTATTGGCTTTGCGATTTCGTTGTCGGTTTTCGCAGCATTACGCCCGTATTTGTTGAAACAAACCGTTGATGGCTACATCAAAACTCACGATTCCCATGGATTGTTGCTGTATATCACATTGATGGGAGTAGTGCTTTTGTTGGAAGTTTTCTCTCAATTTTACTTTGTGCTTTGGGCGAATTGGTTGGGGCAAGACATCGTAAAAGACATTCGTGTAAAACTCTTTCAGCATATGTTGAGTTTTAAAATGAAATATTATGACAATGCTCCAGTGGGTCAATTGGTTACACGTTCGGTTTCAGACATTGAACAAATTGCAAAAATCTTTAGTCAAGGATTGTTTATGATTCTAAGCGATTTAATGAAGATGTTTGTGGTGTTGATTTTTATGTTTTATATGAACTGGAAACTTACTTGGATTGTAATAGTAGCCATGCCTGTTCTGGTATTTTTTACACGAATTTTTCAGCGTAAAATGCAAGTGGCTTTCGAAGATGTTCGAAATCAAGTAGCCCATATGAATACGTTTGTACAAGAACGTGTCACCGGAATGAAAATCGTGCAGCTTTTTAATAGAGAAGCTATTGAAGCAGAAAAATTTAGCGAAATCAATGACAAACATCGAAAAGCTTGGATTAAGACCATTTTATACAACTCTATTTTCTTTCCGATTGCAGATATTATTTCATCTCTAACATTAGGATTTGTCGTTTTGTACGGCGGTATCAACATATTACATGGGGATCATTTTACGACTTTTGGAGATTTGTTTTCCTATACGATGTTTATTGGAATGCTTTTCAACCCATTGCGACAGATTGCTGATAAATTTAATGAAATGCAAATGGGAATGATTGCGGCGAATCGTGTATTTGATATCATTGACACACAGGATCAAATTCAAGATACTGGGACAATTGAAGCTCCTAAATTTGAAGGCAACATTCTATTTAACAATGTACATTTTAGTTATATAGACGATGAAGAAATAATCAAAGGAATTAGTTTAGAAGTGAAAGCGGGAGAAACAGTTGCTATTGTTGGCTCGACAGGTGCTGGAAAATCGACTATTATTAATTTACTCAATCGCTTTTATGAAATCAATAGTGGTACGATTTGCATTGATGGAAATTCGATTAAAGAGTACAGTTTGAGTTCCATTCGAAAACAAATCGCTGTGGTTTTGCAAGATGTATTTTTGTTTGCTGACACGATTCTAAATAACATCACACTTCATGATTCTGATATTACCAAAGAAGAAGTAATTACAGCCGCCAAAAAAATTGGTGTTCATGAGTTCATCATGAGTTTGCCTGATAATTATGATTACAATGTAAAAGAACGTGGTGTCATGCTATCTTCAGGACAACGCCAATTGATTGCGTTTTTGCGAGCGTATATGAGCAATCCTAGTATATTAATTTTAGACGAAGCGACCTCATCTATTGATACACATTCGGAAGAACTTATTCAAAAAGCTACAGAAACTATCACTCAAGGAAGAACTTCTATTGTGATTGCACATCGCTTAGCAACCATCATAAACGCTGATAAGATTGTGGTCATGGACAAAGGTTTGATTGTTGAACAAGGATCCCATCTTGAACTTGTTGGGAAAGAAAATGGCTATTATAAAAAATTATATGATTCTCAGTTTGTTGTTGAAGGTATTGTAGAATAATTAATTTTATAGGTATGAAGAAAAATACTATCTTGACCCACTTATTTAAATTTAGTAATGACATTTAAAATACGATTTCTACTTCCGATTCTTTTTGTTTCTTTATTTATTCAAGCCCAAACCAAAGACAGTTTGGCTGTTTCTACTCAAACTTACACAATAAATGATTCTGTATCCTATACGTATCCAAAGCCTAAATTCTTTGATCTTATTCGATACATTCCAAGTGATTTGGCTGGATTTGGAAAATTCGTTATTCAGAAAGAAAACCTAAAATGGGATGCATTAGCTATAGGTTCTACGTTAGCAATTATTCCCTATGATCAAAAAATACTGGACGATTCTGGAAAGCTTGGTGAACGAATTGGTGGTTGGGATGAACCCTCTCGTTACAAAAGAATTTTGGGAATCGAAGTAATTCCAACAAGTATTTCCTCGGGTGTCTATTATTTTGGAAATGGCAATACAACCCTACTCTTAAGTGGATTCTTTTATGCGGTTGGAAAAATTGGAAAAGACGATTATCGCGCGTTGAATACTTCCAGTGAATTGATAGAAGTTTTGTTATCCGTAGGAGTTGCTACACAAACTATCAAAAGAATTAGCGGTAGACAAAGTCCAATAGCAGCGACACAAGATGGTGGTGCTTGGCATCCTTTTCCAAGCATATCTGCCTATGGAAGTAATACTCCAAATTATGACGCGATGCCATCAGGACATATCGCTACATATATGGCTACTTTAACAGTAATTGCAACGAATTATCCTGAAATAAAATGGATAAAACCCGTCGGATATACTTTAGGAACAGCCTTAGCTTTTAATATGGTTAGTGGTAAAGTTCACTGGACTTCCGATTATCCAGTAGCGATATTAATTGGATATGTTATCGGTAAAAATGCCGCCAACAGACGTATTACGAAAACTATCAATCCAAGTGATATAGTTCCACATAAGACCAAATACAAAACCAGTTACAATTACAATCGACTTTACAATACCAATCTAATGGGCATGACCATTACCTTTTAAATTCTAGAGTCGAATCTCTATTTTGAAGTAGTCTCCTTTAAAAATAAATCCTTATTTTCGCACCATAATTAATTCAAGTAAATCAAAGTAAAATGAAATACGATATTATAGTTTTAGGAAGTGGTCCAGGTGGTTATGTAACTGCTATTCGCGCCTCTCAATTGGGCTTTAAAGTGGCCGTGATTGAAAAAGAAAATTTGGGTGGTGTTTGTTTAAATTGGGGTTGCATTCCAACGAAAGCTTTATTAAAATCAGCTCAAGTTTTTGATTACCTAAAACATGCTTCCGATTACGGATTGACAGTTTCCTCTTTTGATAAAGACTTTAATGCAGTTGTGGCAAGAAGTCGCGGTGTTGCTGACGGAATGAGCAAAGGTGTTCAATTCTTGATGAAGAAAAATAAAATAGACGTTATAGAAGGATTCGGAAAACTAAAACCAGGAAAAAAAGTAGACGTTACGGCTGCTGATGGAAAAGTAACCGAATACGCTGCAGATCATATAATAATAGCTACTGGTGCTCGCTCTAGAGAATTGCCTAATTTACCACAAGATGGTAAAAAAGTAATTGGATACCGTCAAGCAATGACTTTACCTTCTCAACCTAAATCGATGATTATTGTGGGTTCAGGTGCTATTGGTGTTGAGTTCGCTCATTTTTATAACGCTATGGGAACTGAAGTTACTATTGTAGAATTTATGCCTAACATTGTTCCGGTTGAAGATGAAGATATTTCTAAACAAATGGAACGTTCGATGAAAAAAGCGGGAGTTAAAATTATGACTTCCTCTTCTGTTGAAAAAATAGATACTTCAGGTTCTGGGGTTAAAGCAACGGTAAAAACGGCTAAAGGCGAAGAAACTTTAGAAGCAGAAATGTTACTCTCCGCAGTTGGAATTAAAACCAATATTGAAAACATAGGATTAGAAGAGGTCGGTATTGCTGTTGACAAAGACAAAATACTTGTCAATGCCTACAATCAAACGAACATTCCAGGTTATTATGCCATTGGTGATGTAACTCCAGGTCAGGCTTTGGCGCATGTCGCTTCTGCGGAAGGGATCAATTGTGTGGAGAAAATTGCTGGACTTCATGTAGAACCTATCGATTATGGAAATGTTCCTGGTTGTACCTATGCGACTCCAGAAATTGCTTCTGTGGGATTGACAGAAAAACAAGCTCGTGAAAAAGGATACGATTTGAAAATTGGAAAATTCCCATTTACAGCCTCAGGAAAAGCAAAAGCAGCTGGAACTCCAGATGGTTTCGTAAAAGTAATCTTCGACGCTAAATATGGAGAATGGTTGGGATGTCACATGATTGGGGCTGGTGTTACCGATATGATTGCCGAAGCGGTTGTAGCGCGTAAACTGGAAACAACGGGGCATGATATTTTAAAAGCCATTCACCCACATCCAACCATGAGTGAAGCGGTGATGGAAGCGGTGGCTGATGCTTATGGAGAAGTGATTCATTTGTAATATATAAAGATCTTTATAAAAGAATCCGTTTTGCGAAAGTAAAACGGATTTTTTGTTAACAAGTTATTCAAGCATAAGTACATTGAAAATCAAATCTTTATAACTTTATCCTATTAATTCTAACAAAACCATTTTAATTATGAAAAAAAGAATCTTAACATTCCTAATTATTGTTACAAGTATTGGTTTGACTAGTAGTTGTAATAAAGAAAAAGCTCCTGCTTTTGATTTAGTTAAAGCAAAAACAGACGTAGAAGATAGAGCAAAAGTTTTTGTAGAAGCATTAAACGCTAAAGACTCGGTCGGTTTAGCAAATTGTTATACAAAAGACGCTAAATTTATGCAACCCAACGACAAAACTGTTGAAGGAAGAACCAACATTCAAATGTTATTTGGAAAATGGATGAAAGGCAATATGATGAATATTACTATAAGCACTGTAGAGGTTTGGGGAGATGAAAACACACTTGCTGCTGAAAACACATGGACTTTTATGGATCAAAGCGGTAAAACTGTAGACACAGGAAAATCCTTAGAAATCTATAAAATGGAAGAGGGTGTATGGAAATTACACCGCGATTGTTATAATTCAGACATGCCCCCACCGCCCCCACCTCCGGCTCCTAAATAATATTTTTACTATATAATTCGTCTTCTATTAATTTACCTCTAATAGAAGGCGAATTTTTTTATTTTATATTTTCCTATATTTATACCACTCAAAAACAAATATGAAACATAAAATTACATTCCTACTTTCCTTACTTTCCTTTACTTTTATTCAAGCGCAAACATTTTCGGGTTCTACTGGAATCATCAATGACAACGGTCAAAATATTGATTTTACAACTACCGTTTCTGGATTAACTTCCAATCAATTAAATGCTTCTTTAGGAATTGTTCAAGTTTGTTTAAAGATTACACATACCTACGATTCTGATTTAAATGTATCTTTAATAGCACCCGATGGAACTACCATAAATTTATTTTCTGGAATTGGAGGTGGCGATGACAATTTTACAAATACCTGTTTAAATCAATCCGCATCAATATCCATAAATTCAGGAAGTGCACCATTTACAGGTTCTTTTAATCCACAAGAATCTCTTGGTAATTGTAATAACAATCAAAACGGAAATGGAGTTTGGACCCTAAGAATCGTTGATGCTGCTGCTCAAGATGAAGGATATTTAGTAGATTGGACCATTACATTTGGGAATAATGCAGCTGTTCCTTTCGTACTCACTTCCTCAAATCTTCCTATCGTTATTATCAATACGGGTGGAGTTCCAATATTGGATGATCCAGCCATAAATGCTACCATGGGAATTATTTATAATGGAGAAGGAAATGTAAATACAACTCTTGATACACCAAACAATTATAACGGTAACATTTCTATTGAATACCGTGGAGCGTACTCACAATCCTTGCCTCAAAAACCCTATAAAATTGAAACTTTAGATGCGAATGACCTTCCGCAAGATGTTGCTATACTCGGAATGCCTGAAGAACATGATTGGGTATTGATTGCTAATTATAATGACAAAGTTTTTATGAGAAACAAATTAGCGTACCAACTTTTTAATGAAATGGGAAATTATGCTACACGAAATCAATACTGCGAAGTGGTTATCAATGGCCGATACCAAGGAATATATCTTTTCATGGAGAGCATTAAAAGAGACAACAACAGAGTCGATATTGCTAAATTGGAAACTACTGAAATTTCAGGAATAAATGTAACTGGAGGTTACATCATAAAAAACGATTATTGGGATGGTAGCAACAGTTGGTTACTAAATTATCATCCTATAGATCATCCTGAATTAGACGTTCGATTGGTTTATGACTATCCAAAACCAGATGTGATTACAACAGAACAGCAAACGTATATTCAAAGTTTTATTAATGATTTTGAAACAGCACTTTACAGTCCAAATTTTTCAGACCCTGTAAATGGTTATTCAAAATATATTGACACGGATTCCTTTATCGATTATTTCATTGTAAATGAATTGGCTAGAAATAATGACGGCTTTAAGAAAAGTAGCTATTTTCATAAAGACAAAGATTCTCCAACAGCCATTTCTAAACTAAAAGCTGGTCCTGTTTGGGATTTTGATTGGGCATGGAAAAACATTCCTGGTTGTTCCATTTTCGACTCGACAAATGGTTCAGGATGGGCACATCGTATTAATGACTGTGGGCCAGACGTCAATTCACCAGGTTGGTATGTGCGATTGATGCAAGATCCGACTTTTCAAAATAAATTGCGTTGCCGTTGGGATAATTTCCGGGCTACTATTTTAAGTAATTCCAGCATAACTAATTATATTGACACGAATGCAAGCCTCTTAAATGAAGCGCAAATACGTCATTTTGAAAAATGGGGAAATCTTGGTGTCAATTCTGGAACTCCTGAAATAGAAGCTGATCCAGCTACTTTTGAAGAACAAATTACTAAATTTAAAAACTGGATATCCACTCGAATTGCATGGTTAGATTCCAATATTCCTGGAATTGGAAACAATTGTAATTTAGCGACACAAAACCTAAGCAAAAAGCAAGGAATCTCGATATATCCTAATCCAGCTAAGGCGTTTTTTAGCATTCAAAGCAACGATGAAAACTTGCTTTTCCCAATGCAAATTAAGATTATTGACATGCAAGGTAGAGTCTTGAAAGTTGTTGATTATAGGCAAGAAAATGCCCTTATTTACACCAATGGATTTCAAAAAGGAACGTATTGCATTCAAGTTGATTCCAATGGTAAAAAGCTTTTTTCTAAATTGATTATCGAATAAAATTGAATAACGTATTCAATAGTTATATGATATTTGTCATAACTAGTTGAGCTTTAATTAGTAACTTTGAGAAAGCTATTTTGATTTCAATCAATTCAAATTCTTTTGAACACTCTATTAAATATTTTTAAATCCATCCAACTATTTTTAATTGAAATAGGTGAAATCTCTTATTTTACTATTCGATTCTTTAAAGAAGCTTTCAAACCACCCTTTGAATTCAATGAATTATTACGACAATGTTTCTATATTGGAAATCGTTCCTTATTTCTAGTCGCAACAACCGGATTTATTATTGGACTCGTTTTCACGTTACAATCGCGACCAACTTTAGAGCAATTTGGTGCCGCCTCTTGGATTCCAGCTATGGTGAGTGTTTCAATAATTCGAGAAATTGGACCTATCATTACTGCATTAATTTGTGCTGGGAGAATTGGTTCTGGCATTGGCGCTGAAATTGGATCCATGCGTGTTACGGAACAAATTGATGCCATGGAAGTTTCGGGGACAAATCCTTTTAAATATCTAGTGGTTACGCGAGTATTAGCGGCTACTTTAATGCTTCCTATTTTAGTTTTTTTTGGAGACATCATCGCTATTTATGGTTCGTATATCATTGAAAATACCAAAGGAAATGTATCGCTGTTGCTCTATTTTACACAAGTTTTTAATCATTTAGAATTTAGTGATGTTATTCCATCCACGATAAAAACTTTTTTCTTTGGGTTTGCTATTGGAATGGTTGGTTGTTTTAAAGGATACAATTGTAAAAAAGGAACCGCTGGAGTTGGAATCGCAGCCAATTCCGCAGTTGTTTTTAGTTCTATGTTGCTATTTATTATTGATTTTATTGCCGTTTTCATTTCAAATATTTTTTATAATTAATCATGTACAATTCAAAATCAAAATTGATTATTGATATTCATAATTTGAAAAAAAGTTATGGAGAAAATCATGTATTAGATGGTTTCAACATGCAGTTATTTGAAGGTGAAAACTTGGTCATTATGGGAAAATCTGGATCCGGAAAATCCGTAATGATCAAATGTTTAGTCGGTTTGGAAGAACCTGACAGTGGTACCATAGAAGTTATGGGAAAAGACATCAATCGCTTGGAACATGAGGAATTAGACGAGTTACGAACAGAAATTGGATTTTTATTTCAAGGAAGCGCACTATACGACTCGATGTCTATTCGTGAGAATCTAGAGTTTCCTTTGCGAAGACATACCAAAAAATTTGGAGTGATTCAGGATACATCTCCTATGGTTTTGGAAGCATTAGAAAATGTTGGGTTAGCCCATACAATCGATTTAATGCCGAGTGAACTTTCGGGTGGAATGAAACGTCGAATTGCTTTAGCCAGAACACTCATTTTACAACCTAAAATAATATTATATGACGAACCTACTACTGGTCTAGATCCGATTACATCCAAAGAAATCATACTTTTGATGATGAGCATTCAAAAAAAATACAATACTTCCTCGATTATTATTACTCATGATGTTGATTGTGCTCGCGTCATTTCGAATCGAATGATATTATTAGTAGATAGTATTAATTATGCCGAAGGAACTTTTGAAGAATTAGCGGCTTCAAGTGATCCTAAAATTCAAGCATTCTTTAAATAATAAGCAAATGGAAAAAACAACCTCACAAAAAATACGTCTCGGTTTATTTGTCATTTTAGGATTAGTCATTTTCATTTTAGCGATATACTTTATCGGAAACAAACGACAAATGTTTGGAAGAACAGAGCATTTAACCGCCATCTTTACCAATGTAAGTGGATTGCAATTGGGTAATAATGTTCGGTATTCAGGTATCAATGTCGGTACTGTTCAAAATATAACGATGGTAAATGATACCACAGTTAGTGTAGATATGAGTATTGACACTGCTATTTTTAAACATATTAAAAAAAATGCCGTCGCTTCTATCGGATCTGACGGTTTGGTAGGAAGTATGATTATTAATATCATTCCCGGAAAAGGGATTTCACCATTGGTTGAACCTAATGATATTATTCAATCGTTCAATCGAGTTCGTACGGATGATATGTTAAGTACTTTAAATACGACGAATGAAAACGCTGCTTTATTGACTGCAGATTTATTAAAAATAACAAAAGAAATCACTCAAGGAAAAGGTACAATAGGTTTATTGATAAACGATACGGTCATAGCAAATGATTTAAAACAAACCATGCGCTATTTAAAAAACACAAGTAAAGGAACTTCCGAATCTATAGAGAAATTAAACAGTTTAATGACTCGATTAAGCAATAAAAACAATTCCATTGGAGTCTTGAGTGATACTGTTGTAGCCAATAAGATAAAATCTATCGTAGTTAATTTAGATCACTCGAGTTCAGAAATTAATAAAGTTGTAGAAAACCTCAATGCAACTATTTTGAATGTAAAAGAAGGAAAAGGCGCCATCAATTATCTTTCTAATGATCCCAAATTAGTGCAAAAAATAGATTCAACGATGACTAATATCAACCAAGCAAGTTCTCGATTGAATGAAAATTTAGAAGCTTTAAAACACAATTTTTTCTTTAAAGGGTATTTCAAAAAATTAGAAAAAGAGAAAAAGAAAAGTAAATAAGTTTACGCAATAATGATCCAAATTTCCTAGAGGATTATTTCATCAAAAAATTAACACCTACATTGAAACTAGATCGAGAGTTTGTAATAGTTTCGTTGGATTCCTTAAAAATATTTGAAAATCCAGTTTGTTCGTCATATTCTAATGATATTTTTAGTTTATCTGAAACTGGTATTTTAACTCCAATTCCTAAAGCCAGTCCGAAATCTGTTGTGTTTAAAGCCTCTTTTACATCAATACCAAATCTAGTTTCTTTGGCACTCATTAGAAATCCAACGTAGGGTCCGAAATTAAAATACCAATTTTTTGTTCTGCCAAAATGCCAATTTGCCATTACTGGAATAGTTAAATAATTAAGATCATAATCTGTTGTGTATGTTCCTGAAGGATCCCCAGAATACGGATCAAAATCATAAAATTCTATGAATCCTTTATCCCAACCTTTTTGGTCATAGATCAATTTTCCTTTAATACTCCATCTTTTTGAAAAATAATAATCTATAGCAACTCCAACATTTATTCCGTTACCTCGAGTAGCGCTATCAATTGAATTTGAAACTGTTGAACTATTATAACCGATATTAACACCATATTCAACAATTCCTTTCGTTTGTGAATAAGTTGAAAATGATATCAAAAAAGAAAAAAGAAAAACTATAAAGGTTATTTTCATGTTTAGATAAATTAAAAAATTTATAAATAATGGTGTAAATATAATTAACTATTGGTTCTTTAAACAATCTATAAAAAAGTCTATTTCAGCATTCGTATTGAATTCACTTAACGAAACTCTCAAGGATGGTTGATCCAATGCTTCACCAGTTAATATTTCAGCTAAAACATGTGATGGTTTGGCACTTCCCGATTGACAAGCACTTCCTCTAGAAATCGCAATTCCTTTCATATCCAAATGAAATAAAAGCATCGCTGTTTTATCTATTGGAAAAGGTATTAAAATATTCAAAATAGTATAAAACCCATTAGCATTTCCATTAATTTTAAAATTAGGAAAATGAATTTGTAACTGTTGGATAAGATATTGTTTTAAGTCACTAATATACTTTTGATTGTGCTCTAAAGTAGCATAAGAAAGCTCTAAAGCTTTAGCCATTCCAGCAATATTGTGTATCGATTCGGTTCCAGGTCTCAAACCTTTTTCTTGTTCACCGCCATATAAAATAGGTGCAATTGGCAATCCTTTTCGAATAAATGCAAAACCAACTCCTTTTGGTCCATGAAATTTATGGGCACTAGCTACTAAAAAATCGATAGGAAGCTGCTGTAAATCGAATGAGGCTTTCCCTATTGATTGAACTGTATCCGAATGAAAATAAGCTTGATGTTGTTTGCAAATACGTCCAATCAAATCTAAATCTAAAACAGTTCCGATTTCATTATTAACATGCATCAAGGATACTAAAGTCTTTTTATTTTCAGAAAGTAAAGTCACCAAATGTGTGACATCAATTTCACCATTGGGCAAAATAGTAACGAAATCAACTTCTATATGAAATTCATTTTTCAAAGCATCTAGAACATGTAAAACTGCGTGATGCTCAATTTTACTTGAAATAATTCTTTCAACTTTTAAATTGGTAACAGCGTTGCGCAAAATCCAATTGTTAGCTTCTGTGCCGCCTGAAGCAAAAACAATTTCTTGGGAAGTAGCATTTAATAATTTTGCAATCGATTTTCGAGAAAACTCTACAACACTTTTAGCTTGACGTCCAAAACTATGAGTAGAAGATGGATTCCCAAAATCGGACTGCAGTATTTGCATCATTTCTTGAATTACTTCAGGATAGAGTGAAGTTGTTGCAGCGTTATCAAGGTAAACTTTTTTCATGGCGACAAAGTTACTCATTTTAGGTTTTCAATCCTTACGAATTTGATTGTCGAATCTCATTAAAAACCCTATTTTTGTCAAAAATAGCTACAGCATGAAAAAAATTTTCGGAATACTGGTACTTATATTCTTATTGAACGGATGTGATGATGGAGATTTAAAAATTGAAACGATAGATTTTACAGATGTAACAGCAAATAGTTGTGGTGAAACCATTTATAAATTGAATGGAAGTGAAGCAATTTATATTAAATTACCAACGTCTCTAAATGCTTTTCCGAATGATGTAACATTGACAAATACTTCTCGAATAATTCCCATTACAGGAAATGTAAGTGTAACCTATCGAGCTTATAATGGCAATGTTACCGCTGCAAATATATGTACAACTCCAGCTCCAATTTCACCAATAGCAACTGAAGAATGGATAGCAACTTCAGGAAATATTGAAATTAACACTATTGCTTTATACACAACCGATGCAACAACGGGTGCAACAAAAATCACAAAGTATATTCATAATATTGTGTTCAAAAATATTGTTTTTGCAAAACCAAGTGGGAATCAGATTTATGAAACTTTTACTTTTGGAGAATATACTACAACACCAACTTCTTTACCATTTAATTTTAATCCTGACGATTTAAAATTATGTGCTACAAATCAATTGCTTTATAATGCTAGAACCAACGGAATTGAAGGAATTTATATTCAAAACTTTGATGCTAACTTATTATCAACTGACAATATAGGTGTGCCAAAAACTGGTTTGATATCTTCTACTACAAATAAATTGGTTTACAGATTATTTTCAACAGCGATAAGCACAAACAATGAAGATTATTTTTGCAGTAGTACATTACCTACTGTACCTTCAATCAATGAAGAATGGATTGCTCAAGACGGAATTACAGATGTAAGTGGACGAATTGAAGTTACTACAACAACCAATGGTCCTAATTTATTTCAACACACAATTCTTTTGAAAGCAGTTACTTTTCAAAAAGGAAATAGTGCTTTCTATTATGGTGACTCCATTCTTTTAGGAACGCTATTAACTACAAATTAGGAATTTGAATTTTGTTTGATAAAAACTTCGGTTGCTCCTGAACCATATTTTTGGTAATTGGCATCTCGAAAAGAAATTGACTCGTAACGTCCAAGTAAAAAATCCAATTCGGCTTTTAGAATTCCTTCACCAACTCCGTGAATAAAAACAATTTTTGGAATGCGATTTCTGATGGCAAATTCGATGTGTCTTTTGGCAGTTTCCGATTGCATATTTAAAATATCAAAGTTGTTCATTCCTTTATAATTTTTTACTAATTTTTCGATATGTAAATCGAATTCAGGAGGTGGAATTTCACCTTTAACTTTCGTTTCTTTGACAAAACTTCTTGGCTTTGAAATCTCTTTATCTAGTTTTATTTTGTCTGAATTAAAACTTCCTATGTTTTTACTTAAACTGCTGGTTTTAAAATTTTTAATCAATTGATTGACAAAATATGTCATCGGAAAACCGTCCTCTGTTTCTATAACAACCTCATTGTTTTTGATTCCAATTACGACACCGTTGATGGCGTCATCTAATACTGAAACTTCGTCCCCTATTTTAAACATTCTCTTCTTCTTTTTCTTGATTTTTACTTGGTGTTTTGGAGCTTAAACGCATCATTCCAAACATAAAAATTACTATAGCAATTATTATGATATAGGTGTTTTTTTCTGATTTATTTTCTTCATAAAAAGCAATACAAATTGCAATAATCATTATTGGTATTAGTAATTTTTTCATCACTCTTTTTATATATTTGATTCAAAAGTAACAATCTTTAAAGTAACAATCTTCTAATTTTGCAATCATTTTTTTTTGTAAAATTGTAGTAGTAAAGAACCTGATTTTGGACATAGAAAAATACATGCTTCCCTGCTTAAATAAAAAACTCTTCGGGATAGAGTGTTTAGGTTGTGGAACGCAACGAGCATTCGTTTTAATTTTGAAAGGAGATTTCATTGCTGCCTTTTATCAGTTTCCAGCTATCTATACGACACTTCTATTTTTTTGTTTTGTTGGATTACATTTTATTGATAAAAGTAGGAACTACCATAAAATAATGATTAGTCTTGCCATCTTTAATACCATTATTATGATAGTTTCATATATTTACAAAATGACTAATATTTAATAAATTCACATGGAAAAACAAAAACTACCCAATGCCACTGCCGTTCTCGTTTTAGGAATACTATCTATTCTAACATGTTGTTGTTGGGGTATTATAGGTTTAATTTTAGGAATTGTCGCCTTAATCTTAGCCAAAAAAGATATCACACTCTACATCGAAAACCCCGAACATTACGTTGGGTACTCAAACATCAATACAGGTAGAGTACTTGCTATCATTGGTATTGTTTTGAGTTCACTCTATTTGATTTTTACCGTTTATATGAAAATTAACTTTACTGATGAAGAAATGAAAGGCATACAAGAAAACTTATTGGAAAAAATTAAACAGCAACAAGAACAAGAATAAAAAAAATCCTCCATATGGAGGATTTATTATTTATTTATCAAACTGTTTTAAGGTCTTTATGATAATCGAAACACAATCTAACAACTGTTCTTCATTCATGACCAAAGGTGGTGCAAAACGAATGATATTTCCATGAGTTGGTTTGGCTAAAAGTCCATTGTCACGCAATGCCATACAAATATTCCAAGCAGTTTCGCTTTCTTCTGTATCGTTAATTACCAATGCGTTCAAGAGACCTCGGCCTCTAACCAAAGTAGCGATATTACTGGTTTTGATATACTCAGCTAATTTAGATCGGAATAATTTCCCTAAAGTTCTAGCATTTTGTGATAAATTTTCATCAACAACTACTTCTAACGCAGCGACAGCGACAGCGGCAGCAACCGGATTTCCACCAAAAGTAGAACCATGCTGACCGGGTTTAATCACATTCATAATAGCATCATTTGCCAAAACTGCTGAAACCGGATAGGCACCGCCAGACAAGGCTTTTCCTAATATTAATATATCAGGAGTCGCATAGGTAACTTGTTTCTCGCAATGATTTTCGCATGTACAATTTCCACAAACCGCCAATAAAGATCCTGTTCTGGCTATTCCAGTTTGAATCTCATCAGCAATAAACAAAACATTGTATTGATTGCACAATGCCTTTGCTCGCATCATATAATCATCAGCTGGAGTATAAACACCCGCTTCCCCTTGAATAGGTTCAACAAGAAAACCAGCTATATTTGGATTTGAATTTAAAGTTTCTTCTAAAGCTTCGATTGAATCATAGGGAATTTTAATAAATCCTTCAGTATACGGTCCAAAGTTCTTACGAGCATTTTCGTCATTAGAAAAAGAAATTATCGTCGTTGTTCTACCGTGAAAATTTCCTTCACAAACTACAATTTGCGCTTGATGTTCAGCGATACCTTTTACTTCATACGACCATTTTCTACAAAGTTTCAAGGCAGTCTCTACTGCTTCAGCTCCTGTATTCATTGGCAATACTTTATCAAATCCAAAATACTTTGTCAGATATTCTTCGTAGGGTCCTAGTTGATCATTATAAAAAGCGCGTGACGTGAGCGTCAGTGTTTGTGCTTGTTGCATCATCGCATTGACAATTTTTGGATGACAATGCCCTTGATTTACAGCAGAATAAGCAGATAAAAAATCATAGTACTTCTTTCCTTCTACATCCCAAACATATACACCTTCTCCTCTACTTAAAACAACGGGCAATGGGTGATAATTGTGCGCACCGTATTTGTTCTCAAGATCAATAATTGTTTTCGAACTCATTTTTTCTAAAACTGACATTGTATTGTTTTTTTAAATAATGTATAATAATTCCTTCTTGTGGAGAGAAATCACCCAATTTTGGTCAAAAATAATGAATATTCTTCAATAATACGGAAAACGGTAGAAATCTTAAAGTACCATTAGGTCGTAAATTGTAAGTAAAGTAAAACTGCCGCTGCCATACTCATTATAATCAAAGCTAAAAAACCAAGAATATTAGCACCTCTACTATTCGTATATTCCCCCATAACCACTTTATTATTAGAAACGTGCAAGATAATCGCAATTAAAACAGGCGCTGTAATTCCGTATAAAATTGCGGTATAAATCAATGCCTTTATCGGTGAAATTCCGATGTAATTTAACGACAATCCCAAAACCAAAGAAATGGCAATCACGATATAAAATGCTTTGGCTTCATGAAACTTTTTGTCTAATCCTTGCTCCCATCCGAAAGTTTCAGTAATGATGTATGA